>JBIIFF010000035.1:0-13445 GCA_044237445.1 Microbacteriaceae bacterium
CTACACAGTGATTCCATCTGAAACCCCTGACCCCGACCGCGGCGCAGCCACCGCCGAATACGCGATCGCAACGGTGGCGGCAGCCGGCTTTGCCGGTCTTCTCGCCGTCGTCCTCAAGAGCAGCCCGATTCAGAACCTTCTGACGGATCTCATCAGCGGTGCACTCAGTTTCGTCTCGTGACGAGAAGGGTCTCGTCACGCTCGAAATCGCCATCGCTATCCCGGCGCTGCTACTTGTCGTCGGGCTGATAATCGGAGTGATTCGGTGGTCGATGGACGCGGTTACGGCCACCTCGGTCGCTTCCGAGGCGGCGCGGGACATCGTTCGAGGTGAACCAGAAGGGGAACGCCTCGCGTCGGCAAAGCGAATCGTCCCGCTCGCAGAATGGTCCGCCCGGGTCGAACCGTTCGACGTCTGCGTTGATGCGCGATTCCCGCCACCCCTTCCGCTCATGGGTCACGTCACGGTGAGCCAGTGCGCTCCGCGATAGAACGCGGTTCAGGCGGGGTAACGGCACTCGTGCTGATGGGCGCGGTCGTGAGTCTCGCGCTCGGCGGGCTAGCCGGTATCTCGATTGTGCTGCGCGTCTCTGACACCATCCGCGAAGCCGAACTGAGCGCCGCCACCGTCGCAACGCGGGCGCTCGCGGGGGATCCCACCCCGTGCGAACCCGTGGTTCCTCGGGTCGAAAAATGTGTAGTCGACGACGGAATCGCGACCGTTCGAATCGCCAAGGACGGTGTGCGGGCGACGGCCGTTGCTGGCCCGGAAAGATAACGGTTGTCGCCAGTCGTCGGGCAGTTCGCCACGCCACGGGAATAACAGACTGACGAAACTCATTGACAGGCTGTGTATAGTCACTAATCGCGAACAGGGTGAAACCTCGCTGGCCGAATGTCTGGCTGTCCGACGTACGCTCTGAGCAACGCAAACAACAAGGAGAACTGTGGCCGACAAGCACACACTCGTGATCGTGGAGTCCCCCGCGAAAGCAAAAACCATCGCCAAATATCTGGGCGATGGTTATGAGGTGTTGGCGTCTGTGGGTCACGTGCGCGACCTGGTTCAGCCGAAAGAGGTCCCCGCGGAACTCAAGGCGACACACGGCCAGTTTGGTGTGGACATCGCGAACGGATTTGCGCCTATATATATAGACACCCCGCGGGCCAAGTCGACCATCACGGAATTGAAGAAGGCGTTGAAGAACGCGGACCAATTACTTCTTGCGACCGATGAGGACCGCGAAGGTGAATCCATCGCGTGGCACCTGTTGGAAATCCTCAAACCCAAAGTTCCGGTCAAGCGCATGGTGTTTCACGAAATCACTAAAGACGCTATTTCCGCAGCGGTCGAAAACCCGCGCGAAATCGACATGCCACTCGTCGACGCGCAAGAAACCCGTCGCATTCTCGACCGCCTTTTCGGATATCAACTGTCGCCCGTGCTCTGGAGCAAAATCGGCCGAGGTCTCAGTGCGGGTCGCGTCCAGTCACCCGCCCTGCGCTTGATTGTCGAGCGGGAACGGGAACGCCGAGCGTTCACCGCCGCATCGTATTGGGACGTGTCGGCGACGGTGATGACCAAAAAGGGTGAATCGTTCGGTACGAAGGTCACCAAACTCGACGATGCCAAACTTGCCTCGGGTCGTGACTTTGACGACAACGGAAAACTGACCAGTGGCGCCACCGTCCTGGACGAGGCGACGGCGCGACAGTTGGCCCAGGCGCTCGAGGTTTCGGCCCCCACCGTGACCAACATCGAGTCCAAGCCCTACACGCGTCGCCCGGCGGCACCGTTCACCACGTCGACGCTTCAACAAGAGGCGGGACGAAAGTTGCGACTCGGATCACGGGACGCGATGCGGATCGCCCAAAACCTTTACCAAAACGGGCACATCACCTATATGCGAACGGACTCTGTGTCACTGTCGGCGCAGGCGGTGGCCGGCGCTCGCGCTCAAGCCGTCGCGTTGTATGGCGCGGCGTCTATCCCTGCGGCGCCCCGAATCTATCAATCCAAGGTGAAGAACGCCCAAGAGGCTCACGAAGCAATTCGACCGGCGGGGGACACCTTCAAGACGCCCGAGGAAATGCGGCGCTTGCTGTCCGCCGACGAATTCCGTCTGTACGACCTGATTTGGAAGCGAACCGTCGCCTCCCAGATGGTCGACGCGACGGGCGAAACGGTGTCTGTGACGATGACCGCACCCGTCGGCGCGCTGGGTACCGCGACGATGTCCTCCGCCGGGACCACCATCACCGTTCGGGGATTTTTGGCCGCGTACGAGGAAGGTCAGGATATTGGCCGGAACGAGTCGGACGCCGACGATGACGACGCCAAGATTCCGAACCTCACCATCGGCGACGTTCTCACCGTCCCCGAGGTGACACCCAAGGGACACGAGACGTTGCCGCCGCCCCGATTCACCGAGGCGAGCCTCGTGAAGGCACTCGAAGAGCGGGGGATCGGTCGCCCGTCGACGTATGCCAACATCATCGGAGTCCTGTTCGAACGCGGGTATGTCACCAAGCGCGGATCGGCGCTCGTTCCCGGGTGGACTGCCTTCGCCGTCATCACACTGTTGGAAAAGTTCTACACCGATTTCGTCGAATACGACTTCACCGCGGAACTCGAGAACGATCTCGACCGGATTTCGATTGGCGAACTTAAGGGAACCGACTACCTCCAGCGCTGGTACTACGGTTCGGGCGACCACGCCGGACTCGTCAACACCTGTGTCGACTGGAAAGCGACGATCGACGCTCGTGAATCCAACTCGTTCCCGCTCGGTGACGGAATCGTGCTTCGCAGCGGAAAGTACGGACCGTACCTCGAGATTCAGACGGGTGACGACGAAAAGCGCAACGTGTCGGTGCCGGACGGTTTGGCCCCGGACGAACTGACACTCGACAAGGCTCGCGAATTGCGCGACGCACCCGAGCCGGGATCTCGCGCGATCGGCGTCAGCGCGGACGGCACCAGCATGATTACCGCCCGCGTTGGCCGCTTCGGCGCCTATATTCAGGAAAGCCCGATTGACCCCGAGATCATCGAGGGCGACGAACCGGCCTACACACTTCCCGAATACACGCCCCGGAAAATCAAGGGAAAAGACCCGAAGCCGCGCACGGCATCACTGTTCTCCACGATGGACCCGACGACCGTTGACCTCGAGACCTGTATCCGATTGTTCGAACTTCCCCGTGTCGTCGGAATCGACCCCGAAACCGAGAAGCCCATTACCGCGCAGAACGGGCCGTATGGGCCGTATCTGAAAAAGGGTACGGACTCGCGTTCGCTCGACGACGAACAGGCGATTTTCGAGGTCACGTTGGAACACGCCCTTGAATTGTTTGCGCAACCCAAGTACGGGTCGCGGTCGGCGTCGAGCATCAAGGAACTCGAGCCGGATCCCGTCAGCGGCAAGCCGATCAAGGTCAAGAGTGGAAAGTTTGGCCCGTACGTAACGGACGGCGAGACCAACGCCACCATCCCGGCGGGCGAAGTGCCCGAAGAGGTATCCCACGAGCGCGCGGTGGAACTCATCGCGGAGCGGCGGGCGAAGGGTCCGGCCCCAAAGAAGCCGATCGGCCGACGACCGTCACGAGCCAAAAAATGACCGGAATGTTCATCACCTTCGAGGGTGGCGACGGAACGGGCAAGAGCACCCAGTCGGAGTTGCTGGGCGAATGGTTCGCGAATCAGGGTCGCGAAGTGGTCTTTACTCGCGAACCGGGCGGAACCGACCTTGGATTGGAACTCCGCGAAATCGTGTTGCACTCTCGAAACCACATTGCGCCCCGCGCCGAGGCGCTCTTGTACGCTGCGGACCGCGCCCACAACATTTTGACGGTGGTTCGTCCGGCGCTCGAACGCGGTGCGGTCGTGATTCAAGATCGCTACCTCGATTCCTCGGTCGCGTATCAAGGGGCGGGCCGAGTTCTGGACCCGGTTGAAGTTCGCAACCTCAGCCTCTGGGCGACCGAAGGGTTGCTGCCGGACGTCACGGTGTTGCTCGACCTCGACCCTGCTATTGGCCGCGAACGGCTCGATGCGGAAAACAAGCGATTTGATCGGCTCGAATCGGAAGCCCTCGAGTTTCACACCCGGGTTCGCGATTCCTACCTCGAGTTGGCGGCGGCGGAACCGGACCGATTCATCGTGGTCGATGCGACGTTGGACCGCGACGTCATTCGCGACGCGATTCGTGCGCGGCTGAACGAGCGCTCGTGACCTCACTCTGGACGGACCTCGTCGGGCACGACTCCGTCATCGCGCAGATGCAGAACGCGGCAGACAGCCCCGACACGTTGACACAGTCGTGGCTCATCACCGGACCGGCCGGGTCGGGGCGCTCGCTGATCGCGCGCGCGTTCGCGGCGCAACTTCTCGGGGCGGGCGAGGACACTGATGCGGTGGACCGACAGGTCCGCGCGCTCACTCACCCCGACCTCACCGTGCTCGCCAACGAACGTGTGCTGATTCCCATTGACGAGGTGCGGGAATTGGTGGAGACCTCGTATCGTTCACCGGTGGCGTCCTCGTGGCGGATCATCATCATCGAAGACGCCGACCGAATGGCGGAACGCACGTCTAACGTGTTGCTCAAAGCGCTCGAAGAGCCCGCAGCGCGTACCATCTGGATTCTGTGTGCGCCGAGCGAGGCCGACGTGATCCCGACCATTCGCTCGCGCGTTCGTAGCGTGCGAATCGGGGTTCCCGCGATTGCCGACATCGCCGCAATGCTGGTGGCACGTGACGGAGTTGACCCGGCGATTGCGGAACAGTCGGCGCGTCACGCCCAAAGCCACATCGGCATGGCGCGGCGCCTTGCCACGTCCGCCGACGCCCGCGAGCGACGAGCCCGCAGCCTCGCGCTCGTGTTGGGAATTCGTCTGGTGTCCGACGCGGTCAACACGGCGGCGGAAATCGTGGCCCTCGCCACCGACGACGCGAAGGCGTACACCGAAGTTCGTGATGACACCGAGCGCGCCGAATTCCTTCAGTCGCTTGGGCTCGCCCCCGGCGAAGCTGTGCCGATCGGTCTTCGTCCTCAACTGAAGGTCCTGGAAGAAAACCAGAAACGTCGCGCGACCCGTTCGCTTCGGGACGGTGTCGACCGCGTGTTGACTGACCTCGAGTCGCTGTTTCGCGACGTCTTGGTTGTGTCACTGGGCGGAAACGTGCCCCTCACCAATTCCGAGTTCAGCAACGAGATTTCCCTGTGGCTCGAGCGTCACGATGCCGCGCACGCGGTCTACCTGCTCGACGCGATTGACACGGCTCGAAAGCGAATGGAACGCAACGTCACGCCGCTGTTGGCGCTCGAGGCGTTATTCGTGGAAACGAGCGGTGTTGCTCGGGCTTAATCGCGACCGACTCCGCGTGATAACCTTGTGCGGTTGCCGATTCGGTGATGCCTCGATAGCTCAGTGGTAGAGCACTTCACTCGTAATGAAGGGGTCGTGAGTTCAATCCTCACTCGAGGCTCAGGTCGTTCACCTAGTCGCCGGGCGTGAACTTCAGCGCGATCGAATTCATGCAATAGCGAAGTCCGGTCGGGGTTCCGAACCCGTCGGGAAAAACGTGGCCGAGATGTCCGTCGCATGCGGCACACCGAACTTCCGTTCGGGTCTGTCCGAGCGAGTTGTCCTCGATCAACGTCACTGCCTCGGGGTTGATGGTTTCGTAAAAGGACGGCCAACCGCAGTGGCTGTCGAATTTGGTGCCGGCAACGAACAGTTCGGCACCGCACCCGCCGCAGGTATAGAGCCCGGCACGCTCTTCGTTCAGCAACTCGCCGGTGAAGGGGCGCTCGGTGCCGGCTTCGCGCAAGATGTGGAATTGTTCGGGGGTGAGCGTCTCACGCCACTCGGCATCGGTCCGCTTCATCGGGTTATCTGTCATGCCCCCATTAAACTCGGAAACATGGCGGACAGCGAGCGAGAACAGACCGCAGACTGGTTTCGCCGTTTCGCCAGCGCCGAGAGCGCCGAGTCACCGCGCTATCGGGACTGGGCACTCGGAATCGCGGAAGACGACGAACTTCTCGCCCTCGTCACCAAACTTCCGCGCGCGAAGCGCCAACCCGTCCTCATTCTGACGTGCGCCCGGGTTGCCGGTGTTCAGCTTCGGCCGTTCGAGACCGCCCGCGACGACTTCATCGCGCTGTGGCCGGCCATCGCTAAACTCGCAAAGTCTCGGGCGACACAAACGAATGACCCGCGGCGATGCACCCCGCTCCTCGTCGCCCTCGACCGAATTCGAGGACCCATTGCCCTGATCGAGGTGGGCGCATCCGCTGGTCTCACGCTGTTCCCCGATCGTTATTCGTACCGTTGGAACGCCCCCGGTCGCGTCATCGAGTCGCACCCGACGGACGGCGAATCGACCGTCCTCCTCACCGCTGACCTTGCCGGCTGGGGTGCGAGCCCGCCACGGCGGCCGAACATCGTGTACCGAGAGGGCATCGACCTTAATCCGCTGGATGTTCGCGACCGAAACGATCGGGAGTGGCTTGAGGCGCTGGTCTGGCCAGAACAAGAGGAACGGCTCGACATCGTGCGGACGGCGGCGGACATCGTCGCACAGTCGCCCCCGACCATGACCGCCGGTGACGCGGTCGCGCAGATTCGGGGTGTTGTCGCGCGTGCACGGAAGGCCGCACCGAAGGCAACAATTGTGGTGTGGTCGCCCGCCGTTCTCGTGTATCTCGATCCCGCCGAGCGCGAAAAATTCGCCACATATTGTCTGCGGGCGAAAGTGCGCTGGATTTCGCTCGACGGTCGTCGCGTCATGCCGCGAATCGGCGATGCGGCGGACGAGATGGGAATCGAGGGCGACTTCATCTTGAGTCTTGATGGCGCTCCCATCGCGGCGGTCGATCCGCTCGGTCGTTGGGTGACGGCGATCGACTCTTCGGGACTCACGCCCGACGAGATTGACCTGATCGAGTTTGAGCGGAACAACTGGGGTTCTACCCGCTCGAAGGAGTCTCTCGTTCGAAAAGTGTGGAGCCTCTCGCTCGTGCGTTATTACCAGCGCGTTTACGCGATAATGGAGTGTTCCGCCGCTCGGCGGTACGACTCGGTTTTGGTTCGCAGTTTTTCCGACTCGACTGTGCGCCCAACCGCTTGACCCGTGAGATGGAAGTGACCAACGCGTGACTAAGCACCCCCGTGACCGATTCGACGATAAGGCGTCTGTTCCTGCGCGCGTTGGCGCTCACCGCCAGCCGGTGGCACGAAAGCCCTGGTGGGTCAAGGGCCTGATTTCCCTCGGAGTGACGTCGGTTCTGATTCTCTCGGCGCTCGCCGGCGTCGCAGTCCTCGACGCCCGAAATCTTCAAGAGATCGACCTTCCCGTTCTGGGCATCACCGCAACGCCGACTCCCACGCCGACTCCCACGCCGGAAATTCCGCTGGTGGACCCGACGGCGCTGTCGAAGAAAGAATTGAACGACATCACCATCACGGTGCTCAACGGAACGACATCCGAGACGCTCGATGAGGATGTCGCGGCAATCTTGGAAGCGCAATCGTGGCCGAACATCACGGTGGCGAACGCGGCAGACTCGACCATCAAAGTCAGTGTCGTTGTGTATGGCCCTGACGAAGACCTTTCCTTGGCGACGAGTGTCGCCGCGAGCCTCGGCATCAAGGCCGTGAAACAGTCCGACCTGTACCCGGGCGCGAGGGTGACAGTTCTCATGGGCAAAGATTTCATCCGCTAGACAGCGGACCGAAGGAGAAGCCCGTGAAGAAAAAACTACTCATAGCCCTGGGGATTGTCATCGCGGTGGCGCTCACTGCCTGTGCGGCGATTGTGCTGCCGAGCGTCATCGGGGGACCTAGTGCGAGTCCGTCGGCGTCACCGACGCCGTCACCGACAACCACGCCGACTCCGCCACCGGTTGAATATGCACCGCTGACGGGGGTTCAGGTAGAGGTGGGTTCGCTTCCGAATCCGGCGCTGATGGCCAAGATCGACAACAACCCGACCGCCCGGCCACAGGTCGGACTCAACGACGCCGACATCGTCTTCGAGGAACTTGTCGAAGGCGGGTTCAGCCGTTACGTCCCAGTGTGGCACTCGGTCATCCCGAAAGAAATCGGACCCATTCGATCGATTCGCCCGATGGATCCCGATATCGCCTCACCGTTCCGCGGACTCATCGCGTATTCCGGTGGCCAGCAACGGTTCGTTCAGATGATGGTGGCGACGAAGGTCAAGAACATCATCCACGGCCAGGCGGGGACCGAAAAGTATATTTATCGCACGACCAAAAAAATCTCTCCGCACAACGTGATGGTGAAGGCGCAAAAACTGGTCGCCAAGTATTCGAGACTGCGCCCGCCGGAGCCGGCATTCCAATTCGCCCGTGGATCCGACGTTCCGTCAGCATTGGCGCTCGGAAAGCCCGCGGGACGCCTCTACGCCTCGTTCTCCAGCATGAACACGCCGTCCTGGAAGTTCGACGCGGCCACCGGCCTCTACCGACGCTTCCAGGCGGATGGCGAAAAGGATCGGGACGAGCGCAAACAACAACTCACCGCGGTCAATGTTGTCGTCCAGATGGTCGGTATTTCCAGTGAGTACGGCTATGTCCCTCGCAGTCTTGTCGTGGGCAGGGGGACCGCATGGATTTCCACCGGCGGGCAGACCGTGAAAGCCCGGTGGGTGAAAAAGAGGCGCACCGCCATGACCGTCTTCACCCTGAAGGGTGGAGAGGTTGTCACGTTGGCGCCGGGTCGAACCTGGGTCGAGCTGATTCCAGAGGCGACGGGTTACTTCCAACAAAAGCGCCGCTAGGGTTTTCCCCATCAATTTGCACTCTCGGTAGGAGAGTGCCAGAATTGTAGTTAGCACTCGCACACCGCGAGTGCCAATCACATGAACTACGTCCCGGAGGACCGACACACATCATGGCGAAAATAATTGCATTCAACGAAGAGGCCCGACGCGGCCTCGAGCGCGGCCTCAACATCCTGGCCGACGCAGTCAAGGTCACGCTTGGACCCCGCGGTCGAAACGTCGTCCTGGAAAAGAAGTGGGGCGCCCCCACCATCACGAACGACGGTGTTTCGATTGCCAAAGAAATCGAGCTCGAAGACCCGTTCGAAAAGATTGGCGCGGAACTCGTCAAAGAGGTCGCCAAGAAGACCGACGACGTTGCCGGTGACGGCACGACCACATCGGTTGTCCTCGCGCAGGCGATCGTTCGCGAAGGGCTGCGCAACGTCGCTGCCGGCGCGGACCCCATCAGCCTTCGTCGTGGAATCGACAAGGCCGTTGCCGCGTTGACCGAGCAGCTTCTCAAGAACGCGAAAGACGTCGAAACGAAAGCGGAAATCGCCGCTACGGCATCGATCTCGGCAGCCGACACCGAAATCGGTGACCTCATCGCTGAAGCCATCGACCGCGTGGGCAAAGAAGGTGTTGTGACGGTCGAAGAATCGAACACGTTCGGCACCACCCTCGAAGTCACCGAAGGAATGCGTTTCGACAAGGGTTACCTGTCGGCGTACTTCGTCACCGACCCCGAGCGCATGGAAACGGTTTTCGAAAACCCGTACATCCTCATTGTCAACTCCAAGATTTCGATGATCAAGGACCTGCTCCCCGTCATCGAACAGGTTGCACAGTCGGGTCGCCAGTTGCTCATTATCGCGGAAGACGTTGACGGAGACGCACTCGCTACCCTCGTCGTCAACAAGATTCGTGGCATCTTCAAGTCGGTTGCGGTCAAGGCCCCCGGTTTTGGTGACCGTCGCAAGGCGATGCTGCAAGACATCGCGCTGCTCACGGGCGGACAGGTCATCAGCGAAGAGGTCGGGCTCAAGCTCGACGGCGTCACGCTCGACCTCCTCGGCTCGGCACGCAAGGTGGTCATCACCAAAGACGAGACGACCATCATCGAAGGTGGCGGAACGTCCGAGGCCGTCGCGGGTCGCGTCAAGCAGATTCGCCAGGAAATCGAGAACACCGATTCCGACTACGACCGCGAAAAGCTCATGGAGCGTCTGGCGAAACTCGCCGGAGGCGTCGCTGTCATCAAGGCGGGCGCCGCGACCGAGGTTGAACTCAAAGAGCGCAAGCACCGCATCGAGGACGCAATCCGGAACGCGAAAGCCGCTGTCGAAGAAGGAATCGTCCCCGGCGGTGGAGTCGCACTCCTGCAGGCCGCATCGATTCTCGACAAGCTCAAACTGGACGGTGACGAGCAGACCGCGGTCAACATCATTCGTTTGGCAATCGAGTCTCCGTTGCGCCAGATTGCGCTCAACGCGGGTCACGAGCCCGGTGTTGTCGTCAACATGGTCCGCAGCTTGCCGATCGGTCAGGGGCTCAACGCCGCGACCGGTGAATACGTCGACATGCTCGCAGCGGGCATCAGCGACCCGGTCAAGGTGACTCGTTCCGCCTTGCTGAACGCCGCCTCGATCGCCGGACTGTTCCTCACGACCGAAGCGGTCATCGCGGAAAAGCCCGAACCCGCACCGGCTGCCCCCGCGGGCGACCCGAGCGGTGGAATGGGCTTCTAACCCGAGCATCAAAGACGGGGGTGGCGTTCGCGCCGCCCCCGTCTTCTGTTGTCAGCGCCCGAGAAGCCTCAGGTTGGCCTGTTCGGTGTCGAGGTAGTGCGCTTGGATGGTCCGAAGCGCGACCCCGATGTCGCTCAGCGATTCCGCGACGCGTGTGCTGTTCGTTGCCCACTCGTCAACGACACCCGCGAAAGCGAGCGCAGCTGGACCCGACCACGTTCCGTCGAGCCCGCGAAGTTGGGCGGTGAGGCTCGTGATGTCGGATTGAAGCGAGTCAATCGTCCGGGTGATGTGAGTTGCGGCGATGTCCAGAGCACCGGCGTCGACGTGAAAACTTGTCATTCCACCATGGTGCCGTGTCGTGCGGCGCCGCGCTGGTCGTGGACGCCAGGCTGGGTGCAAACGGGCGTGGGACCGAGTTGGGGACTAAATTGCGCCTTCGTCAACGATTTCGTAGGCGTATCCCTGTTCCGTCAGAAAGCGCTGTCTGTTTTGTGCGAAGTCTTGTTCGACGGTATCGCGCGCAACTACGGTGTAAAAAACGGCACTACGACCGTCCGATTTCGGGCGCAGAATTCGACCGAGGCGTTGTGCTTCTTCCTGCCGCGAACCGAATGACCCCGAAATCTGAATCGCGACGGATGCGTCGGGCAGGTCGACGGAAAAATTCGCGACCTTGGAAACAAGCAACACGCGGATTTCGCCAGATCGGAACTTGTCGTACAACACTTCACGTTCGTCGACCGGCGTCGCGCCGGTGATTGTCGGCAGTCCGAGAGTGTCCGACACATCATCAATCTGGTCAAGGTATTGGGCAATCACGAGGATCTGGTCATCGGGATGCTGGGCAATCAGTTTGGAAATGATGGGGCGCTTGGCGGGACTCGTCGCGGCGATGCGGAACCGTTGGCGTTCGGTCGCTACGGCGTAGTCCATCCGTTCGTCCGATTCGAGCAACACCCGAACCTCCACACAGCGTGCCGGCGCGATGAAGCCCTGTGCCTCGATTTCCTTCCACGGCGCGTCGAAACGTTTCGGTCCGATCAGGCTGAAAACGTCACCCTCTTTGCCGTCCTCTCGAACGAGCGTCGCGGTCAATCCCAACCGGCGACGCGCTTGCAGGTCGGCGGTCAACTTGAAGACGGGAGCGGGGAGTAGGTGAACTTCGTCATAAATGATGAGTCCCCAGTTGTTGGCGTCGAGCAGCGGAAGGTGGGCGAATGCGCCCGCCCGCTTCGCGGTGAGGATGTGGTACGTCGCGATCGTGACGGGCTTGATCTCTTTCTTTTCACCCGAGTACTCGCCGATGTCATCGGCCGTGAGGGTGGTGCGGGCAATGATTTCGTCGCGCCACTGTCGCGCCGACACCGAGTTGGTCACCAGAATCAGCGTGGAGGACTGGCCTTCGACCATCGCCCCGATCCCGACCACGGTTTTGCCCGCCCCACACGGCAACACCACAACACCCGCGCCGCTCTTGTCGAACAGGTCGATTGCTTCGCGCTGGTAACCGCGAAGTTCCCACGTCGAATTGTCGAGCGCGACCGTCATCGGAGTTCCCTCGGTGAAACCGGCCCGGTCTTCAGCGGGCCAGCCGATTCCCAACAATTCCTGTTTGACAATGCCTCGAGCCCAATCGTTGAGGCGAACGACGGTCGGGCTCGTCACTGCCCCGAGCAGCGGCTCGAGCTTCGAAGTTCGCGTGACCTCGGCGAGAATCTCAGGTGATTCCGCTTCGAGGTAGAGTCCGTCAGAGTCGCGCTCGACCACAATTCGGCCATATCGCGACACGGTATCGGCGATATCGATTGCTACAACGGGCGGCACGGGGAACTTCGAGTAGGTCTCGAGCGTCTCGAGCATTTCCTCGGCAGTGTGTCCGGCGGCACGTGCGTTCCACAGCCCGAGACGCGTGATGCGATAGGTGTGAATGTGTTCGGGTGCGCGCTCAAGTTCGGCGAAAACCGCGAGGGCGTGGCGCGCGTCCGTCGCCTGTGCGTGACCGACTTCGAGCAAGACGGTGCGATCGCTCTGGACAATGAGGGGGCCGTTCACGCGTTATTCTCCGACCGCGAGGAGTTCGATGATGGCGGAAATGGGCAGCGTGCGTTCGACGTCCGCAACGGTGTCGAGCCCTCGAACACGACCGTTGGCGACGTGACGGGGTTCGAGTGTGATGGTCTTGTTTCCCGTGCTGGTTTCGACCAGCAACGTCACCGAACTCCGCGACTTACCCGCGGTCATGAGTGCCCGCTCGAGATGCGACGAGCCCAAACCCGTTTCGTGCAGGCGTTCGATGAGGTCGAGCAACTTTGTCGGTGCCGCCGGCGCGACGATGATGCGCTCGGGTGTTGGCGTGATGACCGTGTACCGCGTTTCGGCGAGCGCGGTCTCGACGCGAAGTCGGGACGCACCATACAAGACAGAAAAGTCGTCGACCTTGATGGGTGCGAGTCGCTGCAACCTCGGGTCTGTCAACATCAGTTCACCCAGTTCCGCATGGGACGCTTTCGCCGCCGTGTCGGTTCCGGTGCCGTTGAGGACGATAAATCGCCCGTTGCGCGACGCGTCATCGACCGTCGATGTGACTGCGGGTGACACGGGGGTGAGCGACAACTCGGTTAGTCGCGCAACAATCAATTCGGCGGTCAGACCGTTGGCAATCGCGCGCAGGATCAGAGTCGGGTCGAGCCGGTATTTGGGGGCGAGTCCACGCGTTTCGAGCGTCGACACGAGCGCGAGGAAGTCGGCGGTGTCGCGGGACACCGGTCCCGGTGCGATGATGCTCAGGTCGTCGAGGACGTAGACGGAGTTCTGCAATGCGGGAAACAGCGCGGTGAGTTGGGCCGCGACGTCTCCGGCGGGGTCGAGAAAAGCTCGACCCAGGTCGGTCGTTCCGC
>JBIIFF010000106.1:0-3573 GCA_044237445.1 Microbacteriaceae bacterium
CGTAGTTCGAGATATCGACGGGGAGGGAAATCGACCGAACCCCCATCAGCGCGAGGCGTTTCACGAGCCACGCGGGTGTCGGCCGAGAGCGGTCGAGTCCGCGAACCACGCGGGCGACGAAACCGGTACAGCCGATTGCGCCACGAATCGGTGCCGTGTCGTCGATGGCAACGGGAAAACCTGAGCCGGGAGTGACGGTGACAGCATCGGCGGGGTCACGAAATGACGCGCCCGTCGCATGCGCATATTCGCGCGCCACACCGCGAATCGACAACGCATAACCGCGGTCGGGCGTCACATTTATTTCGACGGCGAAGTCGTCAAGGCCCAACAGTTCGATTGCGTCGACACCGACCTCGGGGTCGAGCCCCAGTTCCACGAGACGGAGGATTCCGTTGTGTTCGTCGCCGAGACCCAATTCCTTTGCCGACGCGATCATGCCGTCCGACACGTGTCCATAGGTCTTGCGAGCGGCGATGGGGAACGGGCCGGGCAAAACAGAACCCGGCAGCGTCACGACCACTTTGTCGCCGACCTCGAAGTTTGATGCGCCACATACGATTCCCCGAATCGCATCGGCGGCGTCCCCCGCGGCGACCCGAACCTGGCACCACCGGATGGTTTTACCGTTGTCTTGGGGTTCCGGTGTGAATTCCAGAACCTGGCCCACCACGATGGGACCGGACACCTCGGACGGGTGAACGCCCTCTTCCTCGAAACCGACGGATACGAGCGATTCGTGGAGGTGCTCGGCGGTGATGTCAACCGGAAGGTCGACCCACTCGCGCAACTGACTCGCGGGAATCCGCACCTAAATCACCATCCCGAACTGCTGCGAGAACCGAACGTCGCCCTCGACCATGTCGTGCATGTCGGCGACGTCGTTGCGGAACATGAGCGTGCGCTCGATGCCCATTCCAAACGCGAAACCTTGGTATTCCTCGGGGTCGATGCCTGCGGCGCGAAGGACGTTGGGGTTGACCATGCCACAGCCACCCCACTCAATCCAGCGAGCGCCGCCGCGGAACGTCGGGTGCCAGATGTCGAGTTCGGCGGACGGTTCGGTGAAGGGGAAATAGTTGGGGCGCAAACGAATCTTGGCGCCCTCGCCGAACATCGCCCGCGCGAGGTGCTCCAGCGTGCCTTTGAGGTGCGCCATCGTGAGTCCTTTATCGATGGCGATGCCCTCCATCTGGTGAAACACGGGAGTGTGAGTCGCGTCCAGTTCATCGGTTCGATAGACGCGTCCCGGCGCGACGACATACACCGGCAGTTCTCGCGACAACAGCGAGCGAATCTGCACGGGCGATGTGTGGGTGCGCAACACGAGATGGCGTTCGACCGGTTCGACGAAAAAGGTGTCCTGCATGGCCCGCGCGGGGTGGTCTTCGTCAAAGTTGAGCGCGTCGAAGTTGAACCACTCGTTCTCAAGTTCTGGACCTTCCGCGACCTCCCAGCCCATCCCCACAAAGATGTTCGACATCTCTTCCATCAACAGGTTGAGCGGGTGGCGGGCCCCGACTCGTCGACGGGAGGCGACCGCAGTCACATCGACGGACTCCGAGAGCAATCGGGTGTGTTCTTCGGCCTGAAGAATCAGCGCCTCACGCGCAGCAAACGCCTGGTTGATTTCCCCTCGTGCCTGCCCAACGATCTTGCCGGCTTCCGCCTTTTCCTCGGCGGGCACATCGCGAAGGGTCGCGTTGATGAGCGAAATCGGCGAGCCGTCGGCCACAAACCGCGTGCGAACATCCTTGAGTTCGTCGCCCGTCGCTGCTGCGTTGATGGCGCTGATCGCCTCGGCGACGACGTCCGCTAGTTTCTGGGGAGAGATGCTCGACACTCCCCAATCCTAGACGAGCGGCGATTAGCCCCGACTCTGCGCGAACGCCGTGGCGTAGAGACACACACTGGCCGCGGTCGCGAGATTCAGCGACTCCGCTTTCCCGTAAATCGGCACGGACACGACCCGATCGGCGAGCGCCCGAGCGTTGTCGTCCAATCCGTGTGCTTCATTTCCGAACAGCCACGCCGTCGGCTGGTCGAGTGACGCCTGAATGGACGGAATGGTGTCGCCGTCCGCCGCGGCGGCGAGCACCGTCACGCCACGGCTCTGTAACCACTCCACCACGTCCGCCAGGTCGTCGTGTTCGATGATGGGCAGGTGAAAAATCGAGCCCGTGCTGGCACGAACCAGTTTCGGGTTGTGTAAATCGACCGACGCCCCGGTGAGGATCACTGCGTCGGCCCCGGCCGCATCCGCCGCGCGAATGACAGTCCCGGCATTTCCCGGGTCACGAATCTCGTCGCAAATCGCAACCAAGCGAATGTCGTCCAGATCGTCGAGCGAATGTTTGAGCAGTTGCGCGACGGCGATGACGCCCTGTGGGGTCACGGTGTCGGCCATCACGGCGAGCACTTTGTCGGACACCTCATCGACCGTGGCGGGCGACCGTTCCGCGAGTTCCAGGATTCCGCCGTGTTTCTCGGCGAACGCCGCGGTGTAGAAAACATCGACGACCGAATCGGGGGCGAACGTGAGGAGTTCCCGAACAGCTTGGGGTCCCTCGACGATGAACACCCCCGCGTCTTCGCGCCGCGAACGCTGACCGAGCCGGGCGATCGCTTTGACCTGCGGGTCGGCGGGGTTTGTGATCACGAGTTTGATGCTACCCAACGAAAACGAGCCCCCGACGATTCGGAGGCTCGTTCCCGAACGGAAGGTTGAGGTTAGTCCTCGTCCTCGTCGTCTTCGTCGTCGTCTTCTGCTTCGTCCTCAGCGTCATCAGCGTCATCTTCTGCTTCGTCCGCAGCGTCATCAGCGTCATCTTCAGCCTCGTCCGCAGCGTCATCAGCGTCATCTTCAGCCTCGTCCGCAGCGTCATCAGCGTCATCTTCAGCCTCGTCCGCAGCGTCATCAGCGTCGTCCTCAGCCTCATCGGCAGCGTCATCAGCGTCGTCCTCTGCCTCGTCCGCAGCGTCATCGTCATCGTCGTCGTCGTCGTCATCATCGTCATCATCGGTGATACCGAGGTCAAGGAGTTGCTGTTCGATCGCGCTGAGCTGCTGCGTGAGGTTCGAGTCAAGCAGGGCGGCTAATTCTTCCGCCGTCAGCGTGGAGACACCGTCCACCGTGTTACCGGCTGCGTCCGTCACCGAGGGGTCCAACAGATTGTTCGCCATCGCGTCAGCAATGAGTTCGCGCAGGGCGTCCGAATTCTCAATACCCAACTGAGCCGCAACAGCCTCGGCCAGGTAGTCCGCAATCTCGTCGTCCGTTGCCGCGTTGGCAGAAGTGGTTGCCCACCCGCCAAATCCGATGAGGACAGCCGCGGTGGCCACCGCCATCGATTTCGTTAGTTTGTTCATGTGAGTGTTCCTTTCGCTGCGCTCCGTGTTGAGCACACTTGAACGCTAAAACGCCAGCAACCCGCCGTCTATCGACTTTGACAAAAATTGGATGTTCGTTGGACGTTTGTTGGATGTTGGGCGGAAAACTGCCCGTTGTCCTCGTGCCCAACGACAAAACCCCCGCTTTTCAGCGGGGGTCTCGACGGGTAGATCGTGTGGCTA
>JBIIFF010000064.1:0-8030 GCA_044237445.1 Microbacteriaceae bacterium
CCCGAGGCAGTGGATGCAGGTCCCATTGCCTTCGTGCGCGATGGTGATCTGATACGGGTCGATATCGCAGCTCGGAGCATCGACTTACTCGTCGATGAAACCGAGTTGGAGGCGCGCCGCGCTGGCTGGTCTCCTCTTCCGCCGCGCTATACCCGCGGTGTTCTAGCGAAATATTCGAAGCTCGTGAAATCGGCCGCCCTCGGCGCCGTCACCGGCTAACCCCACCGTTGCTCGAGAAGGAGAACGTCATGGTCACCCCGACCGCACCACCGAAAACCGGCGAGCCGCCGATGCTGACCGGCAGCGGAGCGCTGCTCAAGTCACTCGAGATTCTCGGTATCACCGATGTTTTCGGGCTCCCCGGTGGCGCCATCATGCCGTTTTATGACGAGTTGATGTCGCAGACCGCGATTCGGCACATTCTCGTTCGCCACGAACAAGGCGCGGGTCACGCGGCGGAGGGATACGCCCTGGCCAAAGGTCAGGTCGGCGTGTGTATTGCAACGAGCGGACCGGGCGCGACGAACCTCGTCACCGCCATCGCCGACGCGCACATGGACTCGATTCCGATGATTGCGATTACGGGCCAGGTGTTCTCGACCCTGATGGGAACCGATGCGTTTCAAGAGGTTGACATTGTCGGCATGACAATGCCCATTACCAAACACTCGTTCCTGCTGACGAAGCCGGAAGACGTTCCCGGAGTGGTCGCGGCGGCGTACCACATCGCGACCACCGGCCGGCCCGGGCCCGTCCTCATTGACGTGACCAAGGACTGTCAGCAGAACTCGGCGCCGTTCATCTGGAACGACAAGGTCGACCTGCCCGGCTACAAGCCCGTGCAGAAGGCGCACGGAAAACAGGTCCAGGCCGCAGCCGAGATGATTGCCCAGGCCGAACGCCCAATTTTCTACCTCGGTGGCGGAACCATCCGCGCCAATTCGCAAAAAGAATTACTCAAATTGGTCGAGGCGGTGGGCGCTCCGGCAATCACCACCCTCACGGCGCGCGGCGTCCTGTCCGATAAGCACCCGCAAAACCTCGGGATGCCCGGGATGCACGGTTCGGTGCCCGCGGTTCTCGGGTTGCAAGAGAGCGACCTGCTGATTGTCCTCGGTGCGCGATTCGATGATCGGGTGACCGGAAAAGTTAGCGAATTCGCCCCCGACGCAAAAGTCATTCACGTGGACATTGACCCCGCCGAAATCGGCAAGATTCGCGAGGCGGACGTCCCCATCGTGGGCGACGTGCGCGAGGTAATTCTGGACCTTCTGCCCGAATGGGCCAAAGTGAAGAAAACGGCGAAACCGCTCACGGCGTGGTGGGAGCGGCTCAACGGCTTGCGCGAGAGCTTCCCGCTCGGATTCATCGACCTGGACGACGGGCTCCTCGCACCACAGGGCATCATCCAGAAAATCGGCCAAATGTCGGGTCCGGAAGCGATTTATGCGTCCGGTGTCGGCCAACACCAAATGTGGGCCGCGCAATACATCGAATACGAGCGACCCGGTGCCTGGCTTAACTCGGGCGGAGCGGGAACGATGGGGTTCGCGGTTCCCGCAGCCATGGGTGCGAAAGTTGCTCAACCGGATCGAATCGTGTGGGCGATCGACGGAGACGGTTGTTTCCAGATGACCAATCAGGAACTCGCGACCTGTGTCATCAACAACATCCCGATCAAGGTCGCCATCATCAACAACTCGTCGCTCGGGATGGTCCGCCAGTGGCAGACCCTCTTCTACGAGGGCCGTCACTCGTTCACCGACCTTCAACCGACGGAAGGCCCCGAGTTCATCCCCGATTTCGTTAAACTCGCCGAGGCGTACGGGTGTCTCGGAATCCGAGTTCGCGAGGAAGACGAAGTTGAACCCGCCATCAAACTCGCGCTGGAGACCAACGACCGGACGGTCGTCATCGATTTCATTGTGTCCCGCGAGGCGATGGTGTGGCCGATGGTTCCGCAGGGCGTGGGAAACTCAAACGTTCAGTACGCCCGCGACCGTGCCCCGAGCTGGGACGAGGAGTAGGCCATGACTCACCACGTTCTGTCTCTTCTCGTCGAAGACAAGCCGGGGCTTTTGACGCGCGTCGCCGGGCTGTTCGCGCGTCGCGGATACAACATCAACTCACTCGCGGTGGGGACCACCGAGATCGAGGGGCTCTCGCGTATCACTCTCGTCATCGACGTCGCCGACTCGCCGCTCGAACAGGTAACCAAACAACTCAACAAACTCATCAACGTTCTGAAGATTGTGGAGTTGGAGCCCGGGCAGTCCGTTCAGCGCGAGCACATGCTCGTCAAAGTGCGCATCGACCAGAGCACGCGCAGCCAGATTTTGGAGGCGGTCAATCTGTTCCGTGCACGGGTTGTCGACGTCGCACCGGATTCGCTCGTGATCGAAGTCACCGGCGACACTCAAAAGATTTCCGCCCTTCTCAAGGTGCTCGAACCGTTCGGTATCAAAGAAATCGCCCAGAGCGGATTGCTTGCGATGGGTCGAGGGTCGAAGTCCATCTCGGAACGTATTTTCAAAAGCACGTAATCGTTCGGCGCGGTCGCGCGCCGAAACACACAACAAGGAGAACACACATGGCTGAAGTCGTCTACGAAAAGGACGCGGATCTTTCGATCGTCAAAGGTAAAAAGGTCGCCGTCATCGGCTACGGGTCGCAGGGTCACGCGCACGCGCAGAACCTTCGCGACTCCGGCGTCGAGGTCGTGGTTGGGCTGAAGCCTGATTCGACGTCGATTGCCAAGGCACTGGAGGCCGGATTCACGGTCCTTCCAACCGCCGAGGCGGCTAAGTGGGCGGACATCATTGTGATTCTCGCCCCCGACCAGTTCCAGCGTCACCTCTACAAGGACGACGTCCTGCCGAACCTCGAAAAAGGAAAGACGCTGCTGTTCAGCCACGGTTTCAACATCCGCTTTGGGTACATCGAAGCCCCCGAGGGCGTCGACGTCATTCTCGTTGCGCCGAAGGGTCCCGGGCACACCGTGCGCCGCGAATACGTCGCGGGTCGTGGAGTTCCCATCATCGCCGCCGTTGAGGTTGACGCGTCGGGTCACGCGTGGGACACCGCCTGGTCCTACGCTGCCGCGATCGGAGGGTTGCGCGCCGGTGGAATCAAGACCACGTTCACCGAAGAAACCGAAACCGACCTCTTCGGTGAGCAAGCCGTTCTCTGTGGCGGAACCTCGCAGCTCGTTCAGTACGGGTTTGAAGTCCTCACCGAAGCCGGCTACCAGCCCGAAATCGCCTACTTCGAGGTTCTGCACGAGCTCAAGCTCATCGTCGACCTGATGTGGGAGGGCGGCATCGCCAAGCAGCGCTGGTCGATTTCCGACACCGCCGAATACGGCGACTACATTTCCGGCCCCCGCGTGATCGACCCGTCCGTCAAGGAAAACATGAAGGCCGTCCTCGCCGACATCCAGTCGGGAGCGTTCGCGACCCGGTTCATCACCGACCAGGACAACGGTGCACCCGAATTCAAGGCGCTCCGTGCCAAGGGTGAAAACCACCCCATCGAAGAGACCGGCCGGCAGCTCCGGGCGCTCTTTGCGTGGAAGCAACAGGACGCTGATTACACCGATGGAAGCGCTTCTCGCTAGTCAGCGCTCGTCGTTCGAAACCCCGGGCCTCGGCTCGGGGTTTCGTCATTTACGCTGGGATGGTGAGCATCGAACAACGTGACGAACCGCGCCGAAAGGCAGAAACCGTCACCTATGTCGTGTTCGGTGTGCTGTACATAATCGTCACGCTCCTGTGGTTGTGGGTGGCGCCGGCCAATCGGCCCGTCGATTCCGCGAGATTCGACCAGGCGATGCGCGCATTCGGCGAATTCTTTGCCGTTGTCGCTGCGCCGCTGTGGTTTTTCACGACGCTCAATCAACTCGAGACGTTCCGTTCGCGCGTCGCGGTATTGACGCTCGGGCTGTGTCTGTTGATTCCTCTGCCGCTTTTTGTGGGGGTGTCCCCGCTGTGAGCCAGTCCACACCGCGCCGGAAATCGTCGGGGAACGCCGTCATCGTTGTCTTTTTTGCCTTCGTTTTTGCCTATCCCGTGTGGTCGGCGATCGGTAACCTGCTTGTCCTTCCGGACTTCTACGCCGCGCAACTGGGAGTAGCGTCCGACCGAGTTCCGTGGGCGTTGTTGTGGGCGGGCGTTGTCGTCCCCGTTCTTGTCTTTGTGCTCGGTGTCGCGATGGGGTGGCGACGAGGACCCGGTGCCGTCGCCCTTTTCCTCACAACGGGTTTCGCCCTCGTTTCGGCAATCAATTTGGATATCTTTGCGCTGTATTCCGAGTCGCGGCTCCAACTCGTGGTGGACATTCTCACCAACGGCTGAAACGTCGTTCCCGCTAGACTGAGCGCACTGCCCCAACGTGTGTGGCGGACCCGCTCCGCGGTCGCGCACATGGACCGCCCGGCACCGACAAGGAAACAATTGTGGCCAAGCCCGTCGTTGTGATTGCCGAGGAACTTTCGCCCGCAACCGTCGACGCCCTGGGTCCGGATTTCGACATTCGACACGTCGATGGAACCGATCGGGCGGCGTTGCTGGCGGCCATCCCCGGCGCAAAGGCCCTGTTGGTCCGCAGTGCGACTCTGGTCGATGCCGAGGTGTTGGCGGCGGGTTCGGAACTCGTCGTGGTGGCCCGCGCCGGAGTCGGCTTGGATAACGTCGACGTCAAGGGTGCGACCGCGGCGGGTGTGATGGTCGTCAACGCACCGACGTCCAACGTGATTTCGGCTGCCGAACTGGCCATAGGTCACTTGTTGTCCCTCGCCCGGTTCATCCCCGACGCGAACGCGTCCATGAAGACCGGGGAGTGGAACCGATCCGCGTTCGCCGGCGTCGAGTTCTTTGACAAGACCGTCGGAATTGTTGGGCTTGGCCGCATCGGGGCTCTCGTTGCGGAACGCCTCGCCGGGTTCGGGGTCGACCTGATTGCCTTCGACCCTTTCGTTCCGCCGGCGCGAGCCCAGCAGTTGGGTGTGCAGATGGTAGAGCTCGACGAGCTCATGGCTCGTTCGGATTTCATCACGATCCACATTCCCAAAACCCCCGAAACCACGGGGTTGATCGGTGCGGCTGAATTCGCCGTCGCAAAACCGTCGCTCCGCATTGTGAACGCAAGCCGCGGCGGAATCATTGACGAGAACGCGTTGTTTGATGCGTTGTCATCGAACCGGATTGCGGGTGCGGCGCTCGATGTGTTCGTCACCGAGCCGCCCACGAATTCGCCGCTCCTCGGTCTCGACAACATTCAATTGACACCGCACCTCGGTGCATCGACGCACGAGGCGCAAGAAAAAGCCGGGGTGTCCGTCGCTCGTTCTGTCCGACTCGCTCTCGAGGGGGAACTGGTTCCCGACGCGGTCAACGTGGCGGGGGGCATCATCGATCCGAGCGTCCGCCCCGGCCTGCCGCTCATGGAAAAACTCGGGCAGGTGTTCGCGGGACTCGCAACCCACGCGATTGCCGCCATCGACGTCGAAATTCGAGGGGAAATCGCACAGTTCGATGTGTCCGCTCTCAAACTTGCTGCTCTCACGGGTGTGTTCAGTGCGATTTCGTCGGAACAGGTCAGTTACGTCAACGCGCCGCTTCGTGCCGAGCAGCGCGGGGTCGCCGTGCGCTTGGTGACGGAAACATCGAGTGACGAGTACCGAAACCTCCTGACGATTCGCGGGACGTTGGTTGATGGCTCGCAGATTTCCGTCGCGGGGACCCTGACCGGACAGCGTCAGACGCAGAAGATCGTCAGCATCAACGACTTTGACGTCGAGGTCCCGATGGCACAGCACTTCGTCGTCATGGTCTACATCGATCGCCCGGGAATCGTGGCGGTGTACGGTCGTGAGTTCGGTGCCGCTAACGTGAATATCGCGGGAATGCAGATCGCCCGTCAGAAGCGCGGAGGAACCGCTCTCAGCATTCTGACCGTGGACTCGCGGGTGGATGACGCAGTGTTAGCCAGGGTCGCCGAGGAAATCGACGCCTCGGTGATGAAGGCGATTGACATAGTGGAACTGTAAGGAGAAACGATGGTTCGAACACTCGACATTGCGGTGATTCCAGGAGATGGAATCGGAACCGAAGTAACCACCGAAGCCCTCAAAGTCCTGCGGGCGGCCGTGGGGAATGCCGCTGACGTTCGTGCGACCGAATACTCGCTCGGCGCTGACCACTACTTCGCCACGGGCGAGATCCTGTCGGACGAAACCCTCGCATCGTTGGCGAAGCACGAGGCGATACTGTTCGGCGCAATCGGCGGGGACCCCCGCGACGAGCGTCTCGCCGGAGGCATCATCGAACGCGGTTTGCTGCTCAAACTTCGGTTCGCGTTCGACCATTATGTGAACTTGCGACCGACGACGCTGTTCCCCGGCGTGACGAGTCCGCTGGTAAACCCGGGCGACGTGGATTTTGTCATCGTGCGCGAAGGCACGGAAGGCCCCTACGTCGGAAACGGCGGGACGATTCGCCCGGGGACCCCCCACGAAATCGCGACGGAATCGTCGGTCAACACCGCGTACGGAGTCGAGCGCGTCGTCCGATTCGCTTTTGCCACGGCGTCGCAGCGCGACAATCGATTGACCCTCGTGCACAAAACCAACGTCTTGACGTTCGCCGGAGCACTGTGGCAACGAACCGTCAACGCAGTGGCCACCGAATTCCCGCAGGTCGCGGTTGATTACCTTCACATTGACGCCGCCACCATTTTCCTCGTGACAGACCCCGCTCGTTTCGACGTGATTGTCACGGACAACCTGTTCGGAGACATCCTCACCGACCTCGCCGGCGCAATCGGAGGCGGCATCGGTCTTGCCGCGAGCGGAAACCTGAACCCCGACAAAACCTTCCCGTCAATGTTCGAGCCGGTCCATGGCTCTGCGCCCGACATTGCGGGTCAACAGAAAGCCGATCCGACCGCGGCGATCCTGTCTGCTGCGCTCCTTCTCGAGCACAACGGTTACTGGAGCCAGGCCGACGCAATAAACGTGGCGGTTCGGGCCGACCTCGCGACGCGCGGCGCCGCGGCGCGCAGTACCTCCGCGATCGGTGATGCCGTCGTCGCGCACCTCTCGGCATAGTGCCCTTCCACACCGATTGGTAGGGTTGTCACCATGACCCAGCTCGAATTCCATCGTCATCTGAACCTTCAGGCGAAGGGTACGGCCGAGCGCGACGCGATCCTGGCCAACCCCGGTTTCTGCGATTTCATGACCGACCACATGGTCGACATCTGCTGGAGCGAGAACGGCGGTTGGCATCGACCCCGCATTCAGCCTTACGGTCCGATTGAACTTGACCCGGCCGCCGCGGTTTTCCACTACGGCCAAGAAATCTTCGAAGGGCTCAAGGCCTATCGGCACGCAGACGGCAGTATCTGGACGTTCCGCCCCGACGCCAACGCACGACGATTCCAGGCGAGTGCGGCGCGCATGGCACTTCCCGAACTTCCGGTCGAGTACTTCCTCGAAAGCCTGAAAGCCCTCATCTCGGTCGATGGCGACTGGGTGCCATCGGCACCCGATACGAGCCTGTATTTGCGACCGTTCATGTTCGCTAAAGAAGCGTTCCTCGGTGTACGTCCCGCCAAGAAAATCGCGTTCTATGTGATCGCGGGTCCGGCGGGACCGTACTTCAAGGGTGGCGTCGCGCCCGTCGACATTTGGTTGTCCGAGAACTTCTCCCGCGCGGGGAAGGGCGGCACCGGCGCGGCCAAGACGGGCGGAAACTATGCGGCCTCCCTCGTCGCCCAAAACGAGGCCTACGCGAACGGGTGCCAGCAGGTCCTCTTCCTTGACTCGACGACCAATTCCTACATCGAGGAACTCGGCGGCATGAACGTTGTTCTGGTTTACAAGGACGGGTCACTCGTCACGCCGCTGTCGGACTCGATTCTTCCCGGAATCACGCGAGATTCGGTCTTAGCGCTCGCCGAAGGACGTGGCCACACGGTGACCCGTCGACCCGTGACCATCCAGGAGTGGCGCGATGGTGTGGCGAGCGGTG
>JBIIFF010000081.1:0-5291 GCA_044237445.1 Microbacteriaceae bacterium
ACCCGACGCTGCCCCCGGCGAACTGACCCTCTCGCTTCGCGCGGAACTCACTGACATCCAGTACGGGCGACGCGAGGACACCCACGGCTGGATGTACCGCCTCGATGCCTAGGGTTGTCGGCCAGGTAGTTCAGTCGTTCCTCGGAGGTGCCGTTATCGCTCTCGTGGTGACCGTCGTGCATGCCGAGTCGTTCCCGTGGGTGCTTGGCGTTGGGCTCGGCGTGGTCGCCAGTTACCTGGTCGCACTGCGGCTACTCGAGGCCGATCGACTCGTCACCATCGCCGGCGCGGTCGGTGTGCTCGTGACCGTTCTCGTTCTGGCGCAGCGTTCCGCTGGAGGAAGCGTGCTCATTGCCGCGAATGACGCCGGCAACGTCTGGGTCATCGGTGTGTCGCTCGTGGCCGGACTCACCAGTGCCTGGCCGAACATTTCCACACCAGTCGCTCGGTAGAATTGGCGGAGTGAGGGGAGTCATCGTATGACGTATGTAATCGCACTTCCGTGTGTCGATCTCAAGGACCGGGCGTGTATCGACGAATGCCCCGTCGACTGCATCTACGAGGGTGACCGCATGCTTTACATCCACCCCGACGAGTGCGTCGACTGTGGTGCCTGCGAGCCGGTGTGTCCCGTGGAAGCGATTTATTACGAGGACGACCTGCCGGAAAAGTGGAGTGATTACTACCGCGCCAACGTCGACTTTTTCAAGGAAATCGGCAGCCCGGGCGGGGCGTCGAAGAGTGGACCCATCCCCGGCGACCACGAACTCATCGTCGCGCTTCCACCACAAGGCTGATGCTCGCGCTTCCCGAGTTTCCGTGGAATGCGCTGGCACCTGCGCGAGCGCGGGCCTCGGAACACGCTGACGGTTTAGTGGATTTGTCGGTTGGGTCACCGGTTGATGAAACCCCCGGCTTCATTCGGGAGGCGTTGGCGCGTGCGGCAGAGGCTCACGGCTATCCGACCACGCAGGGGACCCCCGAACTTCGCAGCGCGATTGTTGACTGGTTCGAGCGGGTCCGTGGCGTCCCTGGACTCACGCCAGACTCGGCGATTCCCACGGTCGGATCCAAAGAATTCGTCGGACTGCTCCCGCTGTTGTTGGGTCTCGGCGACGGCGACGTGGTCGTCCACCCGACGGTTGCCTACCCCACCTACGACATCGGCGCTCGTGCCGTGGGGGCGACTCCGTTTCCCTCCGACGATCCCGCCGAGTGGCCAGCCAACACCAAACTGGTGTGGCTGAACTCGCCGTCCAACCCAACCGGTCGGATCGACGGTGTCGAGTATCTGGCGGCGGCGGTCGCCCGGGCACGAGAGCTCGGTGCGGTGGTCATCAATGACGAGTGCTATGCGCGGTTGACCAGGGAGGGCCCGCCCACTCCGTCCATTCTCGATCCGCGGGCAACGGGCGGTTCACATTCGGGCGTGCTCGCGGCGTACTCGCTGTCGAAGCAATCCAATCTCGCGGGGTATCGCGCGGCGTTTGTCGCGGGGGACGAATCGCTCATCGCGGCCATTCTCGAGACCCGACGCCATCTCGGGCTCATCATGCCGTTGCCTGTCCAATTCGCCATGATCGCGGCTCTCGGCGATGATTCACATGTCGACGCCCAACGCGAGGTGTATCGCCGCCGCCGGGATGTGCTCGCGCCGGCACTTCTCGACGCCGGATTTCGGATTGATTTTTCCGACGCTGGGCTGTACTTGTGGGCAACCCGCGACGAGCCGTCGTTTGACACGATCGACTGGTTCGCCGAACGCGGGATTCTCGTGGCGCCCGGTTCGATTTACGGAACAGCGGGGGAGCGCCATGTTCGTGTCGCGCTCACCGCATCCGATGAACGAGTCGCGGCGGCAGCAGACCGCGTGAGGTCTGAACAACCAGCGACGTAATCTAGGCTTGATGCTGTCCGCAAGATGACGAGGAGCGTTCGTGACTGACGAGAAGCACCCCACCGCACGGCTCGAGTACCCCGGCGGTTCCGCGGAGTTCCCGCTGGTTGGTGCCGTCGATGGCGACGGTGCGATCGACATCGGAACGCTCAACAAACAAACGGGACTTAACGCGTTTGACCGTGGTTTCGTGAACACGGCGGCGACGACCAGTGCGATCACCTTCATCGACGGTGACAAGGGGATCCTGCGCTATCGCGGATACGCGATCGAAGACCTCGCCGAAAATTCGACCTTCATCGAGGTCGCCTACCTATTGATTTACGGGGAGCTTCCCACCCCCGCGCAACTCACGTCGTTTGATGACCAGATTCGTCACCACACGCTGTTGCACGAAGACCTCAAACGGTTTTTCGACGCATTGCCGCACAATGCCCACCCGATGAGCGTGTTGTCGAGTGCGGTGGGTGCACTCGGCACGTACTACGGCGATTCGCTCAACGTGCACGATGACGAACAGATTGAACTCTCGACGATTCGATTGCTCGCCAAACTTCCGGTCATCGCGGCATACGCCCACAAGAAGTCCATCGGGCAGGCGTTCCTGTACCCCGACAACTCCCAGTCGTTCGTGGACAACTTCCTTCGACTCAACTTTGGGCTCATGGCCGAGCCGTACGAAGTGAACCCGTTGTTGGCGAAAGCCCTTGACCGACTCCTCATTCTTCACGCAGACCACGAACAAAACGCGTCGACGTCGACCGTGCGACTGGTCGGGTCAACGGACGCGGCGATTTTCTCGTCGGTTTCCGCGGGCATTAGCGCTCTCAGCGGGCCCTTGCACGGCGGAGCAAACGAAGCGGTGCTGTCGATGCTCGGCAAGATTCGCGATTCCGGCGAAGGCGTCGCCAAGTTCGTTGAGCGCGTCAAGAACAAAGAAGAGCACATCAAGCTCATGGGTTTCGGACACCGGGTATACAAGAATTACGACCCGCGCGCGCGACTCGTGAAAGAGAGCGCGGACGAGATTCTCGACCAACTCGGGGTGACAGACCCGCTGCTCGACATCGCGAAAGAGTTGGAACAAATCGCCCTTGCCGACCCGTACTTCCAGGAACGCCAGTTGTACCCCAACGTCGACTTTTACACCGGCGTGATCTACAAGGCGATGGGTTTCCCCACCCGAATGTTCACGGTGCTCTTTGCCATCGGCCGTTTACCCGGGTGGATCGCACACTGGCGGGAAGGTCGCGAAGACGCGGCGACGCGAATCGGTCGACCCCAACAGGTGTACACCGGACCCCCGGCCCGAAAGTTCCCCGCGCGCTAGGTGTGCAGAGCGGGGTTCAGGGACACGCCGTGTCCGTCTCGCGATATCGCTTCCACGACCCCGTTGGTCGAATCGCGACGAAACAGCAGGTTGCTGTGTCCCGACAGCGCGCGCGCTGTCACGATGTGCCCGTCGGTGTCGCCTCCGCGCAGCGTGACCTTTGTTCCCGCCGTGATGTAGAGCCCTGCTTCGACGATGCAATCGTCGCCGAGAGAAATACCCAGACCCGAATTCGCCCCGAGGAGGGATCGCTGCCCGATCGACACGCGGTGGCTTCCGCCTCCCGAAAGGGTTCCCATGATGGAAGCCCCGCCGCCGATGTCACTGCCGTTTCCGACAATTACGCCCTGCGAGATTCGACCTTCGACCATGGACTCTCCGAGTGTTCCCGCATTGAAATTCACGAATCCTTCGTGCATCACGGTTGTCCCCGCTGAAAGATACGCGCCGAGGCGAACGCGTGACGCGTCCGCAATGCGCACTCGGTTCGGAGTGACGTAATCGAGGAGGCGCGGGAACTTGTCGAGAGCCAGAATGCTGATCCCGGCACGCTGAAGGTCGACCCGGCGGTTCGCGAACTCGGTGGGGGCCATCGGGCCAGCGGTCGTGAACGCCACCACGGGCAGGTGGCCGTAGATTCCGTCGAGATTGAGCTCGTTGGGAAGCACGTGAAGGTGGGACAGGAGGTGCAGCCGCAGATAGGCGTCGCTCGTCGATGCGGGCGGTGCGGCCAACTCGATGGCGATCGTCACGGGGACGATGTCTACGGCTCGTCGGTCGTCGCGGCCCGCCGCGGTTTCCAGTTCGGCGGGGACCAGTCCAATCGCATCGGCGGGCGCTTCGCCCAGTTGAGTCGTCGGAAACCACGTGTCGAGGACAAGACCATCGGCACTGATGGTTGCCAGTCCGTGGCCCCACGCGCGTGTCTTGTCCATCACCCCTCCACCGTAGTGCTTGTACGCTAGCGGTGTGGCTTACCTCGACAGTTCTCTCGACGCGGTGCACTTGACCCGCGCACTGTGCGATATCGAGTCGGTATCCGGAGACGAGCAGACCGTCGCGGATGCAATCGAAGAATTTCTGCGTGACTGCCCCCACTTGGATGTGCTGCGTGACGGTAACGCCCTGGTGGCTCGCACGAACCTCGGTCGCTCGCAGCGGGTGCTCATTGCGGGACACATCGATACTGTTCCCGTCCACGATAATCTGCCCACGCGCGTCGAGGGCGGGACCATTTGGGGACGCGGAACAGTCGACATGAAGGCCGGTGTTGCGGTCCACCTGCGTCTTGCCAAAGATCTCGTCGACCCCGTGCATGACGTCACGTGGATTTTCTACGACCTCGAGGAAGTCGCTGCCACACGAAATGGGTTGGGACGTCTTGCCCGAAATCATCCGCAACTGCTGGCGGGAGACTTTGCGATTTTGGGTGAACCGTCGAATGCGATCATCGAAGGCGGGTGCAACGGCACGATGCGGGCAACGATTTCGACGGCGGGGGTGCGCGCTCACTCCGCTCGCGCCTGGATGGGTTCCAACGCCATTCACTCCGCGCACGTAATCCTCGATCGCCTCGCCGCCTTCCAACCAGAAACCGTCACGGTGGACGGTCTCGACTACCGCGAAGGCCTCAACGCGGTGGCAATTCGTGGCGGTGTTGCGGGGAACGTCATCCCGGACGAGTGCGTGGTCGACGTGAATTACCGCTTCGCCCCGTCCAAATCTGAAGCCGATGCCGCGGCGTTCATCACCGCACTGTTCCCCGAGTGTGACGTGGTGGTGACGGATTCTGCGGCGGGCGCGCGTCCCGGTGCTGACACCCCTCTCGCACACAGCTTTATCGCCGCGGTGGGCGGAGAGATTGCTCCGAAATTTGGATGGACGGATGTCGCCCGATTTACCGCAATGGGTATTCCCGCGGTGAATTTCGGACCGGGCGATCCAGCTCTCGCCCACGCGGACGACGAACGCGTGTCCGTTTCGGACATTGTGGCATGTGAAACGGGACTGCGCGCATGGCTCGGCGGTCACTAAACCGCCGCGTTTCGCTAGGAAGCGTTCCTC
>JBIIFF010000107.1:0-3519 GCA_044237445.1 Microbacteriaceae bacterium
GGAACGTTGACCGCCGAGTTCGGTTATACGAACCCGCACCAGATCCCCAAGCTGGTTAAGGTCGTCGTCAACACCGGTGTCGGTGAAGCAGCTCGTGACTCCAAGGTCATCGACGGCGCTGTTCGCGACCTCACCCAGATCACGGGTCAGAAGCCCGTCGTGACGAAGGCCCGCAAGTCGATCGCACAGTTCAAGTTGCGCGAGGGAATGCCCATCGGCGCTCACGTCACGCTTCGCGGCGACCGCGCCTGGGAGTTCGTTGACCGTCTCGTGTCGCTCGCACTCCCTCGTATCCGCGACTTCCGTGGCCTCTCGCCGCGTCAGTTTGACGGAAACGGAAACTACACCTTCGGTTTGCAAGAACAGTCGGTGTTTCACGAGATTGACCAAGACAAAATTGACCGCGTCCGCGGTTTCGACATCACTGTCGTGACCACGGCCAAGACCGACGCTGAAGGTCGCGCCCTGCTCCGCGAGCTGGGTTTCCCCTTCATCGCCACGGCACCCGCCGCCGAGTAAACCACCCACTGACAAGGTCGTCGCCTGCGTAACAGTCGTCGAAACCAGACAGAGAACAGGAAAAACAACAATGACAATGACAGATCCGGTCGCAGACTTGCTGACCCGTCTGCGCAACGCGTCGAGTGCACACCACGACGCCGTCACGTTGCCATCGAGCACGATCAAAGCGGGAATCGCCGAGATCCTCAAGCGCGAAGGCTACGTTTCGGACTGGAAGGTTGAACCCGCCCGCGTTGGCAAGAGCCTGACCATCACACTGAAGTACGGCCACGAACGCCGCGCAGCCCTGTCGGGCCTCAAGCGCGTGTCCAAGCCCGGGCTTCGCGTCTACGCAAAGTCGACCGAGATCCCCACGGTTCTCGGCGGACTGGGTGTCGCCATTCTGTCCACCTCGTCGGGGCTCCTCACGGACCGCGAAGCTCAGAAGAAGGGTGTGGGTGGGGAAGTCCTCGCCTACATTTGGTAGCCGCTCATGTCGCGTATTGGTCGTCTCCCCATCGAGATTCCGTCGGGGGTAACCGTTTCGGTTGCCGAGTCCGTCGTCACGGTGAAGGGCCCCAAGGGGGAACTCACCGTCAACATCGCTAGCCCCATCGCGGTCGCTATCGAAGAAAACCAGGTCGTCGTGACCCGTCCGGATGACGAACGCGATTCGCGTTCGCTGCACGGACTCACCCGTACCCTCATCGCGAACGACATCGTCGGTGTGACCACCGGCTACACAAAGGCCCTGGAAATTGTCGGCACTGGTTACCGCGTCGCAGCGAAGGGTCAGGGCATCGAATTCGCTCTCGGCTATTCGCACCCCATCACCGTTGACCCGCCGGCCGGCATCAGCCTCGCCGTCGAGGGCAACAACAAGGTGATTGTGTCGGGGATCTCGAAGCAGGCCGTCGGCGAGGTCGCGGCCAACATTCGTAAACTCCGCAAGCCCGAGCCATACAAGGGCAAGGGAGTTCGTTACGAGGGCGAAGTCGTCCGTCGTAAGGCCGGAAAGGCTGGTAAGTAACCATGGCTGCTACGTCAAAGACCGAGCAACGCGCGCGTCGCCACTTCCGACTTCGCAAGAAGGTCAACGGAACCGAAGCACGTCCTCGCCTCGTGGTGACGCGTTCGTCGCGCCACCTCTTCGTCCAGATTGTGGACGACACCAAGGGTGTCACTCTCGCATCAGCATCGACGATGGAGCCGGACTTCCGCGCGTCGTCCGATGACAAGACTGCGAAAGCCAAAAAGATTGGTGGCATCGTTGCCGATCGCGCCAAGAAGGCGGGCATTTCGACCGTCGTTTTTGACCGCGGTGGCAACCGGTACGCCGGTCGCGTCGCAGCGGTTGCTGACGGCGCCCGTGAGGCAGGACTGACCCTGTGAGCGAAGAGACGAAGGACAACACTGTGTCGGAAGAAACCACTGCCCCCGAGGCAGTCGAAGCAACGACGAGCACGGAGACCGCCCCCCGCGGCCGACGTGGCGAAGGCAATGCCAACGCCAACGCTCGTGGTGGCCGCTCCGGCGGTCGTAACGACCGCGGACCCCGCGATGTCGAGAAGAGCCCCTTCCTCGAGAAGGTCGTTGCGATCAACCGCGTGTCGAAGGTCGTCAAGGGAGGTCGACGCTTCGCGTTCACTGCCCTCGTCGTCGTCGGCGACGGTAACGGACTCGTCGGTGTCGGCTACGGCAAGGCCCGCGAAGTTCCTCTCGCTATCTCGAAGGGCGTCGAGGACGCGAAGAAGAACTTCTTCCGCGTCCCCCGCTCGGGAATGACCATCCCCCACCCGGTTCAGGGTGAAGCAGCAGCCGGTGTGGTTCTGCTTCGTCCCGCGTCGGCGGGAACCGGTGTTATCGCCGGTGGTCCGGTCCGTGCCGTTCTCGAGTGCGCCGGTGTCCACGACGTTCTGAGCAAATCACTCGGTTCGTCCAACACCATCAACATCGTTCGCGCAACGGTTGCCGCTTTGCAGCAGCTCGAAGAACCTCGTGCGGTTGCCGCACGACGTGGCCTCGAGTTTGAGCAGGTTGCACCCGCGCGTCTTATCCGGGCCGAGGCTGACGCCCTGGCCGCCGCAAAGGCAGGTGCCTAATGGGTCAGCTCAAGGTCACTCAGATCAAATCCAAAATCAGCGAGAAGCAGAACCAGCGGGACACGCTGCGAAGCCTCGGACTGAAGCGCATCGGCCAGACGGTCATCCGTCCGGACGACTCGGTGAACCGCGGCTATGTCCGCACCGTCGCGCACCTCGTCACCGTTGAGGAAGTGAAGTAATGGCTGAAGAAAAGAAGCCCGCCGCCAAGCCTGCTGCGGCGAAAGCACCTGCGAAAGCACCTGCGAAGGCTGCTGCGACAAAGCCCGCTGCCGCAAAGTCGGCCGCGAAGCCTGTCGTTGACGCTGTTGACAAGGCGCCCGCGGCCAAGGCTCCGGCCAAAGCCAAGCCCGCCGCGAAGGAAACGGTCGAAAAGGTCCAACTTCTCAAGTTGCACCACCTGCGTCCCGCTGCTGGTTCCAAGAAGTCACGCACCCGTGTTGGTCGCGGTGAAGGATCGAAGGGTAAGACCGCCGGTCGTGGTACCAAAGGCTCGAAGGCTCGTTACCAGGTTCGTCGTGGTCTCGAGGGGGGAAACCTCAACTTCGTGATGCGTACTCCGAAACTTCGTGGATTCACCAACCCGTTCCGGGTCGAGTACCAGGTCGTCAACCTGGACCGAATCACCGAGCTCTACCCGAAGGGCGGGGATGTGACCATCGCCGACCTCGTGGCTAAGGGTGCTGTTCGCAAGAACGAGAAGGTGAAGGTCCTTGGAAACGGAGACATTTCGGTCGCCGTCACCGTGGCAGTCGACAAGATTTCGAAATCCGCAGAAACCAAGATTGTTGCTGCGGGCGGTTCGATCAAATAGTGAGTGAAACGGGCCGGGAGAGATTCTCGGCCCGTTTTCTACTACATTTAGAGAACTAGCCGTAAGGCCATTCACAGGAGGCTCAGTGTTCAGCGCGATTCG
>JBIIFF010000116.1:0-3132 GCA_044237445.1 Microbacteriaceae bacterium
GTCCGCTTCGGCGTAACCGAGTTGCTGGGCCATTGCGAGCGAGTCCGCCATCGACTCCCCCAACGTGTCGATTCGGTCGAGGATAAAATTGGTCGTCCCATTGACGATTCCCAGGATCCGCGTGACTCGATCTCCCGCGAGTGACTCGCGCAGAGGACGGATGATCGGAATCGCTCCGCCGACCGCCGCCTCGTAGTAAACCTGAGCGCCGACCTGCGCGGCGGCGGCGAAAATCTCTGGGCCGTGATGAGCGAGGAGCGCCTTGTTCGCCGTGACAATGTCCGCACCCGCATTGATTGCTGTGAGCACCAGCGTCCGAGCGGGTTCGATACCCCCCATGAGTTCAACCACGATGTCGGCTTTGCGGACGAGTTTCTCGGCATCGGTCGTCAGAAGGTTCGCCGGGATCGATGTGTCGCGCGTTGCCTTGAGGTCGCGGACGGCAACTCCCACCAGTTCAATTCCCGCACCGACCCGAGCGGCGAGCTCGTCGCCATGGTTGAGAATCTGATCCGCGACCTGCGCGCCGACACTCCCCGCGCCGAGGAGCGCGATTCGCAGGTTCCGATATTCGATCACAGGGTGTTCCTTCCCAAATGCATGTCTCGAGACAGTAAATCAGCAAGTGTTTCGCGGCGCACGGTCGACACGGGCTAGTTTCCCGATTCTCGGGTGAGAAGAAGGCTGTCTTCGGCGGCGACCCACGCCAACATCGCGCACTTGACGCGGGCGACGAACTTGGAAACTCCGGACAGCGCGGCGAGGTCACCGAATTCTTCCTCGGGCAACGCGATTGTTCCGCGCGAACGCATCGCCTCCCTGAATCCGTTGGCAAAGCGCTCAAATTCTGCGACCGACATTCCCGTCGCTTCGGAGGTCATGAGCGACGCCGATGCCTGCGAAATCGAACAGCCCGAGCCCTCCCATTCGAACGCGGTGATGGTCTCGCCGTCCTCGCTGAGTCGGACCGTGAGCGTGATTTCGTCACCGCAGGTCGGGTTGTACTGGTGTGACGGGAATCCTCCCTCGTGGAGACCGTATCCCGCCCGCTTTTTGTTGTGGTCGAGGATGATTTGTTGGTACAGATCGTCGAGTTGCATCAGGACTCCCCAAAGTAGTTGCGGACATCGGAGAGGGCGGCGACGGCAATCGCGACATCGTCTGCCGTCGAATACATTCCGAGCGAGAACCGCGTCGAGGAATCAACGCCGAGGCGTTTGTGGAGCGGCTGGGCGCAGTGATGTCCGACGCGCGCAGCAACCCCGCGGGAGTCGAGGTACTGGCCCACGTCGTGCGGGTGAACGCCCTCGACCGCGAAGCTGACCAATCCGACGCGGTGGAGGCCGTTGTCGGTGCCAAGAATCGTGACGTGAGGGAGGTCAGCGACCGCCGCGTACATCTCGGCGCCGAGCGACTCTTCGTGCGCCGCAATCGCGTCGACTCCGACGGTCTCAAGGTAGGACACCGTGTGCGCCCACCCGATCGCTTGGGTCAGTCGAGGTGTGCCCGGTTCGAACTTGGCCGGTGCGGGAAGGTAATCCGACGAGTCGTACTCGACGCGGGTGATCATCGACCCACCGGTCAGGACGACCGGCATTTCGGCGAGCGCTGCGGCAGTACCCCACAGCGCGCCGATTCCGGTGGGTCCGTACATTTTGTGTGCCGAGAACGCGACGAAGTCGGCCCCATAGGACTCGACGTCAAGTCGGCCGTGTGCGGCGGACTGACACGCGTCCACAACAACGAGTGCGCCGGCGGCACGTGCTCGGTCGGCGATAGCCCGCGTAGGGTTCGTGATTCCAAGGACGTTGGACACGGATGAGAAGGCCACGATGCGCGTTCGATCCGACAGGACCGAGGCGACGGCATCGACGGTGAGTTCGCCGTCGTCGGTCACGGGGGCGACGCGGATCACGGCGCCCGTTTGCCGAGCGACTTCCTGCCAGGGGACGAGATTCGCGTGGTGTTCCGCTTCGGTCACGACTATCTCGTCGCCCGCACGGAGCGCGAATCGAGCGGGCGTACCAACCGCCGACGCCAGTCGAACGGCGAGCGCAACGAGATTGATCGATTCCGTCGCGTTCGACGTGAAAATCAGTTGGTTGGGGCGTGCGCCGACAAACCGGGCAATCGTCGCCCGGGCATCGTCATACGCTTCGGTCGCTTCGGCCGCGAGCGTATGTGCCCCTCGATTAACCGCAGAGGTGTGGCGGAGTGCGAATTCGGATTCGACATCGACAGCCCCGCGCGGGCGAAGGCTCGTCGCCGCGGTGTCGAGGTACACCAACGGATGCCCGTTGACAGTTTCCGACAATTGAGGGAACTCCGCTCGAATAGCGGCGCTTTGTTCGGCGGTGAACTGGCTCACATTCGCTCCGGTGCGCTCACGCCGAGGAGTCCGAGCCCGTTTCGCAAAACTTGACCCGACGCGTCGTTGAGCCATAGCCGCGTGCGGTGAGCATCGTTGACGTCGTCGTTTCCGATGGGGGTGACACGGCAGTTGTCGTACCAGCGGTGGTAGAACGCGGCAAGTTCTTCGAGGTACCGCGCGACGCGGTGCGGTTCACGCAGAGTCGCCGACTGTGCGACCACCCGCGGGAAGTCGGCCAGTGCGTTGGCGAGGTCGGCTTCAGTCTGGTGATCGAGCAATTCGGCCTGGAACACGGACCGATCGACACCGGCCGTGGCGGCATTCCTCGCGACGGCACAGGTTCGGGCGTGCGCGTACTGCACATAAAAGACGGGGTTGTCGTTCGACTTCTTGGTCAACAGTTCCGGGTCGAGCGACAACGGTGAATCAGCGGGATACCGCGCCAACGAATATCGGAGCGCGTCGGTGCCGAGCCATTCACGCAGGTCGTTGAGTTCGACGATGTTACCCGCTCGTTTCGACAACTTCGCGCCGTTGATGCTGACCAGCTGGCCGATGAGGATTTCGATGTCCTTGTCGGGGTCGTCCCCCGCGGAACCCGCGAGCGCCTTGAGGCGGTGCACGTAGCCGTGGTGGTCCGCGCCGAGCAGGTAGATCCTGTGCTGGTAGCCGCGGTCGCCTTTCGATAGGTAGTACGCGGCATCGGCGGCGAAATAGGTATAGATGCCGTTACCGCGTCGAATCACGCGGTCTTTGTCGTC
>JBIIFF010000108.1:0-3465 GCA_044237445.1 Microbacteriaceae bacterium
GTCGGCAATTGCCGCGATGGCCGAAGTCGGAATTGACATCACCCACAATTCGCCCAAAGTGCTGACCACGGAGGCCGTCCAGGCATCGGACTATGTGATCACCATGGGCTGCGGTGACACCTGCCCATACTTTCCCGGGAAGACCTATCTGGATTGGCCGTTGGACGACCCGGCGGGTCAGGGCATCGACGGCGTGCGACCGATTCGCGACGAGATTCGCGCGAAGGTTGACGCGCTCATCGCCGAAATAGACGCCGCAAACTAGAATTGGGGCGTGTCCACTCCCGAACCATGCCGTGTTTGCCTCGGTGAGGGACAACACCAGCGAGAGGACGCAACCCATGGCTGACGCATCCGATGCGGAAAACGCGTCCCTTGAAGCGAGACACCCGATCGTCAAGAACGCGGCGCGAAAAGGCGTCGGTTGTGGGATTCTTGCGGTACTCGTCGCGGCCATCGTCGTCTTCGTCGTGTGGTCGCTTTCCCCACTCGCTCCGATCGGGGTCGCCTACAGCGCGGTCGGCGCAATCCCGTGGCTTATCGGTGCCGGCGCGGCGCTACTCGTCGTGCGGATCGTGACCCGACGAAAGTAACCGCCCCCGATAATCGCTAGGCGTGAGCGACGGAGCGTTCCAACTTCGCGCCTTCGACATCGACGTCGGGCAGGATCTTGTCGAGCCACTTCGGCAACCACCACGCGGCTGGGCCGATCAACTTGAGTGCGGCGGGCACCAAGACAAGTCGCACGAGGAAGGCGTCAATCAAGACCCCGACCGCGAGCCCAAAACCGACGGGTTGAATCATCGTCGTGTGGCTGAAGATGAACCCACCGAACACGGCGATCATGATGATGGCGGCGGCGGTCACGACGCTTCGACTCAGCCGCAATCCGTAGTTGATCGCGTCCGTCGCCGATTTCCCGTGAATGTAGGCCTCGCGCATCCCCGAAGCGAGGAATATCTGATAGTCCATCGCCAGCCCGAACAGGATCCCGATCAACATCGTCGGGAGGAAACTGAGAATCGGAGCGGGGTCGTGGACTCCGAAGAGGAACCCGAGCCAACCCCACTGGAAGACCGCGGTAACAGACCCGAGGGTCGCGAATACGGTGAACAGGAATCCGGCGCTCGCGATGAGAGGGAGCCAGATCGACCGGAAGACGAGAACCATGATGAGAAGCGAAAGCCCGATGACGGTCATGAGATAAATCGGCAAGGCTTCGCTGAGCTTTCCGGACACGTCGATGTTGATGGCCGCCATCCCGGTCACGTTCACGGTCGCGTCGAGCGATTCTCGGAAGTCATCGTCGAGGGCACGGACATCTCGTACGACCTGTTCGGTCGATTCGTCGTTGGGGCCATCGGCCGGGACAACGCGGAAGATGGCGATGCGTCGATCGTCTGAGAAACCAGCGGGGACGGACGAATTCACGTTCGCAACACCCATGATGAGTTGTGTCGCTGCGGCATTGAACTCGACCTCGTCATCCTCACTGATGGGAGCATCGGCCGTGGCGACCACGAGCAGGGTCGCATTGGCCCCTTCTCCGAACGCTTGTTCGGTGAGTTTGTACGACTTGTAACCCGTCGAATCGACGGGTTCGGAGGAACCGTCGGGCAACCCGAGCCGCATTCCCATGAGCGGAATGGCCGTGATCCCGAGCACGACCAGGGTCACCAAAACCGCCGCGATGGGACGACGTGTGGCGAACACCGGTGCGGACGAAGTGACTTCGGGCGCGCCCACGGACGGATTGCGGTAACGAAGAGCGGCTCGCTCTTTCCTGCTGAGAACCTTCATCCCGACGAGCGAGAGGACGGCGGGGTTAAACGTCACGGCCACAAGGACAGAGATGGCAATCGCGGCGGCGCCCACCGAACCCATGAGTCCGAGGAACCCGATTCCGGTGAGGTTGAGCGCGGCGAGGGCGATGATGACGGTCATTCCGGCAAACGTGACCGAGTTGCCCGACGTTCCGTTCGCCAAAGCGATCGACTCGGGAATCGACATTCCCGCTTTCACTTGTCGGCGATGGCGGTTGATGATGAAGAGCGAATAGTCGATTCCCACCGCGAGCCCCAGCATGATTCCGAGAATCGGCGTGGTGGTGGTCGATTCCACTACCGCGGCAAGAGCGACGGATGACGCCCCCGAGATGGCGACGCCCACAAGGGCGGACAACACGGGGAGGCCAGCGCCAATCAGGGTCCCCAGCATGACGAAGAGCACAATGGCGGCGACCACCAGACCGACGATTTCTCCCGGTCCGAGCAGCCCGCTCAGGGATCGTGTGAGGTCTTGCGAAAACTCGACTGTCACCGTGTCGGTGGCCGTGGCGGCGAGCGCGTCGACGACGGCCATCTTGTCGTCGGTTTCCACCTCGCTGATGGGCGTCGTGAACAGGACAGTCGCCGATGCCGTGAGGTTATCGGCGGACACCACGCGATATTTTTCCACGCCGGTCATGATGACGCGGGCGGATTCAAATTCCAGGCGCGCATCGTCGAGTTTGGCTTGGCCGCGATCGAGTTTGAGTTGCGCGCGCGCGAGCGCTTTGTCCCCAGCATCCGCTTGGCGCTCGCCGTCGCGGAGTTTGGCGCTACCCGCGTCGAGTTTTACCTGTCCCTCAACGATGGCGGCCCGATTTTCCGCAACGGCCGCGAGACCGCCGTTGACCATGGCCAACTCAGCCTGCAATTCGGCGATTTCGTCAGCGAATCCGCCCAATGTTTCGTACTGGGCAATACCGGCTTCGATCGCGGTTTTGTTGGCGCGGAGTTCCTTGGCGGCTGCGCGCAGTTCGGCGAGCCCTTCATCCAATTTTTTCTGGTTTGATGCAATCTCAACCCAACCGTCCGCGAGTTCCTTGCGCGCGTCAACAATCTGCGCCAGTCCGTCCGTTATCTTCTCTTGACCGCGGTCGATTTTCCGTTGCCCGTCGGCGAATTCGGTGGGTGCGTTCGCGACGTCGGTCGCGTTATCGTCGAGCGTTTGCTGTACCTCAAACGGATCAACCGTGTCGTCCACTGCGGGCAAGCGGTGAACCGTCGCCAGCGCTCGAGAGATGGCCTCTTTTTCCGATTCTGTGAACGGTGCGCCATCCGACTTGTGGAAGATGACCTGGCCCGCGCCTCGACTGGCGTCCGTGAATTCAGACTGCAAGAGGTCGATTGTTCTTTGCGCGTCGGTCCCGTCGATTGTCATCGCCGTAGAAAAGGTTCCGCCCGCGGTTGCGGCGATTCCGCCCACAATTCCTAAAACGGCGAGCCACGCCACGATGACGGCCCACGCGCGCCTCGCCACAAAGGCGCCGAGACGGTAAAGGAGTTGGGACACTGCAGACCTCCGAAATTATTGCACTAGTGAATAAAAGTATTGCACTAGTGCACAAATGAGTCAAATCGGGAGTACGCTAGCCTCGTGAGCTCCGAGACCGTGACGACCCTGGGTGTCAGCCACGTGCTT
>JBIIFF010000109.1:0-3331 GCA_044237445.1 Microbacteriaceae bacterium
TTCCACGGGATGATCTGACCGGCGACGCCCAGCGACGAGGGCTTCGGTCCGAGCCCGGCAAACTCGAGTTTGTCCGCCCACCCGGCGTAGTGAAAAAACCACGCCGCGACGAGCGGAATGTCGATGTCGCGCGTCTCGCGAATCGGTTTGCCGTTGTCGAGGGTTTCGGCGACAGCAAACTCGCGTGCACGCTCTTGGATCAACCGCGCGATCCGGAACAGGTATTTGCCTCGTTCGGCTCCGCCCATCTTTGACCACACTGCGTCATAGCTCTTTCGCGCAGCCGAGACGGCTCGGTTCACATCGGACGCATCCGCGAGAGCAATCTCCGCGATCGATTTTTCGGTCGCGGGCGAGATGGTCGTCATCGAACCACCGTGTCCGTCCGACCAGGCTCCGTCGATGAACAGACCGTACGACTTCTGAAGCTTCAGAATCGCGGTCGATTCCGGTGCGGGGGCGTAATCACGAAATGTCATCAGAGTGTCCTAATCCACGGTCACATAGTCGGGGCCGCTGTAGTGGCCGGTGGTCATCTTTTGACGTTGCAGCAGGACGTCGTTGAGCAAACTGGAAGCACCGAATCGGAACAGGTGCGGATGGATCCACTCCTCGCCCGCGACCTCGGCGACCGCGACCAGATAGCGAATCGCGTCCTTGGATTGGCGAATTCCACCCGCCGGCTTGACACCGATGCGCTCGCCGGTGAGGGCAAACCAGTCCCTCACGACCTCCAGCATCAGCACGGTCGTGGGCAGGGTGGCCGCCGGCTGAACTTTTCCGGTCGAGGTCTTGATGAAATCGGCACCCGCCAGGATCGCCAGCCACGACGCGCGCTTGATGTTGTCGTAGGTGCGAAGTTCGCCCGTTTCCAGAATCACCTTCAGATGAGCGTGGGTTCCGTCGGGGCGTTCACAGGCTCGTCGGATGGCGACGATTTGGGAAAAAACCGAATCGATGTCACCGGACAGGAATGCGCCGCGATCGATCACCATGTCGATTTCGGTCGCGCCGGACGCCACCGCATAGCGCGTGTCGGCGATTTTTATGGCGAGCGTCGAGCGCCCACTGGGGAAGGCTGTCGCAACGGATGCGATTCCGACTCCCGTCACTCCGTCACCGGCTCGTGCACCGAGAGCGGTCACCGCGTGGTGGACCATATCGGGGTACACGCACACCGCAGCGACGCGCGGAGCCGTCGGATCCGACGGGTCGGGTAACACCGCCTTCTGCACCAACGACCGGACTTTGCCGCGGGTGTCCGCGCCCTCCAGCGTGGTGAGGTCAATCAGCCGAATGATGGTGTCGAGCGCCTCACGCTTGGAATCGTTCTTGATTGAGCGGGTTGCGAGCCGAGCGGCGCGGTCTTCGAGTCCAATCGCGTCGACCGACGACAGTCCGTACAGAAAGGCCCGGAGCGAGGCCGAATCGACAACTCCCCGTGCACGCGAACGCTCGGTCGAGGGGAATCCCAGGACCGACGCAGTCTCGTTGTGGTCCTGCTCGTCGACAATCGAAATCGCCACGATGCCCGTCTCGCGGGCGAGGGCCAACAGCCGACCAGCTTTCCAGCGAGTGATGGACAGAACTTCGCCGATCTCGTCCTGGGTTTTGCCGTCGTCGTAATACAGCCGCGCCGCTCGGAGAGCGAGTTCGTTGTCCGAAATTTCCGTCACAGAAGAACCTTACGCGCATATGAGCAGAATGCCAACATTTGCGCGGATGCCTATAGATGCAGCGTGCCGTCCGCGATGAGGGCGCGAATGTTTCGGAAGTCTCCGTGCAAAGCCTCGATGAGTTCCTCCACGGAACTAAACGGCACGTTGTCTCGAAGCCAGTGGGTGAATCGAATTTCCGCGACCGCACCGTACGCGTCAAAGTCCGCGTCGAGCGCATGGGCCTCGACCTGATTGCGCGATACGTCGGTGAATGTCGGGTTTTTCCCGACCGAGATACCCGCGAGATACTCGACGCCCAGCACCAGAACACTACCCGCGTACACTCCCGATTTCGGGATAAAGCCCTCGTTGTTTTCTTCGAGGTTGACGGTGGGGTATCCCAAAACCCGTCCGCGCTGGTGTCCGTGCACCACGACACCGCGAACTCGATGGGGACGACCCAGTAATTGGGAGGCGGTGTCGACATCGCCGGCGGCGAGGGCATCGCGAATTGTCGAGGACGACACTTTCACCCCACCCTCCAGGCACACGTCCCGGAGCACGTCGACCGAAAAACCGAGCCCGGCACCCATCTCGGTGAGCGTTCCCACGTTTCCGGATCCGCCGGAGCCGAAACGAAAATCGGCCCCGACCAGAATCAACTGTGCCGAAAGACCGTCCACCAGGATGTTCTGAACAAAGTCTTCTGGTGACGTGGCGGCGAATTCTTCGGTGAATGGCAACACCACGACGAGGTCTGCCCCGGCGTCGTAGAGCGCTTCGACTTTTTGGGGAACAGACAATAGCGGAGTGGGGGCGCGAGACGGGTCGAACAGTTCGAGGGGATGCCGATCGAAGGTCACGACGGCTACCCGGCGCCCATCCGATTTCTCGCGCAGAGTGCGCAGCACCTCCCGATGGCCGATGTGCACACCGTCGAATTTTCCGATCGTCACGACCGAATCGACTCCGTCGCGCGGCAACGGCCAGTTCATCGAATAACTTTCCGGGCCCACCAGAGCCCGAGTACCGGCAGTATCACGGGGAGGAATCCGTACCCCGCTCCGAAGTACGACCACACCGAGTTGGCGTGAAAGAGGGACGGAATAAGAACGGTCAGGAATCCGACGCTGAGCACACCGATTAGTTCGACGACCATGACGGCGATTGCGAAATTTCGCCACCGCTTCAGAATCGCAAGCACAGCGAAAAAATAGTGGGCGGCGGCAATTGCCGACAGGGTGTACGCGAACGGCGCGTCGGAAAACTTCGTCGCGATTTGGAAAACGCTGCGGCCCGTCGCGGCGATAGCCAAAACCAAATAGCCGAGCGCGAGGAGGCGTCCGGGGCCATCTTTCACTTTTTGTCCTTCTTTTCGGTGTCCCCCGACAGTGCCGCGATGAACGCCTCTTGCGGAACCTCGACTCGTCCGACCATCTTCATGCGTTTCTTCCCGGCTTTCTGTTTTTCGAGCAGCTTGCGCTTGCGGCTGATGTCCCCGCCGTAACACTTGGCGAGGACGTCCTTGCGCACCGCCCGAATACTCTCGCGCGCGATGATTCGAGCACCGATGGCCGCTTGAATGGGCACCTCGAACTGTTGCCGGGGAATCAGTTCGCGCAGTCGCGACGTCATCATGACTCCGTAGGCATAGGCCTTATCGCGGTGGACGA
>JBIIFF010000110.1:0-3318 GCA_044237445.1 Microbacteriaceae bacterium
ATAGCCGGCAACGAATCGGCAATTAAGGCTTCGATGACGAAGCTCGGGGTGTCGAGCGTCTTGCCGAGGATCTGGCCCAACAACGGGTGCGACTCCTGTACTCGGAACAACTTTCGACACACATCAATCATCACCTCGAGACTTTCGTCGGCAGGGATTCCGTCGTGTGACCACTCGAGCCATTCCCGAAAAATCTGGGCGAGCGCCTGGCTGAACATTGCTTCTTTGCTGCCGAAGTGGTTGTAGATGGTCGTGGGCGAGACCTCGGCGTGAGCCACAAATTGCTCGACGGTCGCGTCGGGGCCGATTTCCGCGAGCACGCGCTGGGCGGAACGAATCAGAGCCGCGCGGTTACGCACGGTGGCCGCCGACAAGTGAACGCCAGCGTCTTCGGTTGACTGCGGGTTCGCGTCCATTCCCCCATTGCATGAAATCGCGACGAATCGGGACGGGATGCGGGGAAGACCCGTGAACCTAATTGGACCAAGCCAATGATCCCCCTAGAGACGATTGGCAAAAAGGGTTGACGGTCGCCGTCTTTGCTGACACGGTTAGGTATGGTCAAACAGCGTTCGAACACGACGGCGTTAGTCCTCGCGATTGCCAGTGCGGTGGTCACTCCCGTGTTGTTGTTTGTCGAATTTTCTGGCCTGATTTTGGTCGGAATGATTCTGTTCGAACCCTCCAATTCGGTGGTGATCAAGACGATTGCCGTGGCCGCCCTGATACTGCTCGCCGCTCTAGCGCTGGCGTTGCCGTTGTTCGCGTTTTTCTCCAACTCGAGCGCCGTGTCTCGGGTGATTGCCGGTCTTGCGCTGGCGGGTTGGGCGGCCGCTCAGTTGTACCTCGTCGGGATGCTATCCGGGGTGTGCAGCTTCGAGGGTTGTTTCCCCGCCTGACGATTCAACGGCCTTTGGCGGTCGCAACGATTTCATCGATGTGGTTCTTGATGGTGAATTTCACGGCGATTTTGGGGACATCGAGCGTCCAGAAACTTTTTGTCGACAGGTGGGAGCCGCTCACCCACATCTGAAGTCCGTGCGCCGCCCACGAGATGCTGGTGGCCGTCAAGAACTCAGCCGCCTTGGAAACCGCCGCTTCCATCGACGGATAGGTGTGTTCGTCATAGTCGAGTGGATTCGTGGAACCAGTCCGGATGTCGACGACAAGATCCGCGAGGACCGCCAAGTGGTACTCCAGGTTTCGACGCATTTCATCGCCGTATTTCTCGTCGATTTTCATTCGAACGCGTTCCGACAGAATCGGATATTGAACCAGTAGCGCGATCGGGCCCATGCGCATCGCCCACTCGACCTCGGCGTTGAGATAGGCACGAAGCCGTCTTTCACCGTCACCTTTGGTACGGCGAATTACGCTGATTGCGTGGTGTGACCAATCCCGAAAGGCCCAAATCGTTGCCTCGGTGATGAGACCTTCACGGCTACCGAAGTGGTACGGAACCATCGATTGTTTGACCTGCATGCGGTCGCACACCAGTCGCGCGTTGAAATCAGCAGGTCCCGATTTCATAATCTCGTCGATGGTGAGAAGAATGAGCCGTTCGCGCGTCCCGATGTCGTTGCCCATTAATTCCTTCACTCCGTCGAGTGCGGGCGAGAGGTGGAGTTCGGGCACAGGGGCATCGAGTCGTGGGCGCGGCACTCCGTCAGCCTAGCAATCGGTCGACGGTAATTGGTTGGCGCTTCAGTTTTCAGTTCCACTCACGTGAATGCCCGAACCACACGGTCCGGGCATTCACGTGAATCGGAGATTCGATTAGTCGATGGGCATGGGATCGATTGGCATGGGTTCGATCGGCATCGGCTCGGGCAGTTGGATGACCCCTTCCACGAGCGAGATTACGGTTTGCCACCACGAGTCAGTTCCCGTCAGAGCGACACCGGGCACAAGCCAGGCGTTACCGTTTGCATCCCGGACGAGCAGCAGAACGTCCTTCGATTCGTTGATTGTGATCGTTTGAACGGGCATTTCGGGTTCCGACGGCAGCGGAATCGGCACCTCGGTCGGCTCGATCACTGGCGCATCCGTTTCCGCGGGCACCGGTTCAGTGGTTTCCGACGGAACCGGTTCGGTCGTCTCGGACGGAACGGGTTCTTCCGTCGGATCAACGGCGGGCTCGGTCGGTTCCGTGGGTTCCGTCGGCTCGACTGCTTCACCGGATTCGCCTGTCACCGCGTCGAAACTGGGCTCCACCGAGGATCGCGTTGCCCACATTCCGCCCTGATAGTCCATCGGACCTGAGCCGAACCAGCGCCAATCCGCGAGGCGTTCCACGGCCGCGGCGTCCGACACGGTGTCGAATTCGCCGGCGTCAACAATCGCGACCGCGTTGCCTTGGGCGTAGGACAATTCGCCGTTGCCCGACCACGAGATCGACCATTCGATTGCGGTCTTCTGGCTGTTGACGACAAGTGCAACACTGGCGAACGACGACCATTCGTCCGCCATGACCGTGATGTCGGCGGGGTCAAAGGCGACGCCCATCGCCGCGAAGAATTCGCTCGCCAATCGACGCGTTTCCGCCTCATCGGGGTTGAGTCCCGTGATCGCGGGTTCGTACGCGGTGCACTCGATATAGGCATTTGCGCCCTTCCCGACGCGATTCTCCTGCAGGCACTTCGGTTCGGGGTATGCGGCGGGGTTGTTGTACCACCACGATCCGGTACCCGACCAACCCACCGTGATGCTGGGCGCAGAGCCGTCTTCTGGTCCGACAACGTAGGACGGCCACGCCGCATCGAAGTATTGCGACTTCTGCGGTTCACCGGAAACGCCGAAATAGGCCGCTGCGGTGCGCAACACCGATTCCGGGGTTCCGGCTAGGTCGAGTCGATAGACGTGCCCGCGCCCAGTCGACGTCGACAGGTTGTCGCCCGCGACGTATTCGTAGGACAGGTAGGGCATCATCATTTTTGAGTCAATGACGTCAGAGGCTCGAGCCGACATCGACTCGGGACCAGCGTTCTCGGCCAAAGCAATTAATGGCCCGCTCATGGTGCCGAATGTTCCCGCAACGACAACGATGGCTGCCGCGGCGACACCGACGCCGCCCGCCAACGATCGGCGAACCCGCGTCGAGGTGGTCAGCCACCAATCGCGGATTGGGTTGTGCCCGGAAGTCGCTGACTTCGGCAGGACTGTGGAGGAAACCTTAACCCCTGGACCCACGGGGTCGGAATTGCGGAGGCGGTCGTCGAGTGATTCGTCGGTTGGCTTGTTCATACTCTGGTTATGTCGTCTCGAAGGGAAATCTTTCACGCGGTTTCTGCGAGTGCCACGCGCAATTGGTTGCGGGCC
>JBIIFF010000111.1:0-3302 GCA_044237445.1 Microbacteriaceae bacterium
TCCGATTTCGCCATCGTTGCGGTGGCGGGCGCTTTCGGCGGCCTGGTTCAAGGAACGCTCGAATACTTCTACTGGTGGCCCGGAACGGGCGCGTCATTCGCGGTCGTATTCATCGCCACCGCAACTGCCTCTGGCGCAATCCTGGGCGCGGGGCTGACGGTGTTGTTGGTGCGGTCGCTCGCGAAAACGGGCATACTCGCAACGTTCGGTCGCTAAATCATGTCGCGCCGCCTCGTTTCGTTTTCATCGTGGTCGATGGGCTTCAACGGTGCAGACGCCGAGGCGTTACGCGACATCACCTTGACGATTCGCGCAGGGGAACGGGTTCTCATAACCGGACCGAGCGGCGGCGGAAAATCGACGCTCGTTCGTGCCATCGCCGGTTTGCTCGACGAGTCCACGGTGTCGGAATTCGGAAAGCGGACGAGTCGTGCACAGTCGGTTGCCTATGTGGGTCAGGAACCGGACGAGCAAATCCTGTTCCCCACGATTCGGGAAGAGGTCGCGTTTGTCGCCGAGACCGCGGTGTCGGACCCCGCGCAAGCGGACGCGCGAATTCGCGAGGCTTTGGATGCCGCGGGTGTCACGAACCCGATTGATGCGCACACTGGCACCTTGTCGGGTGGAGAGAAACAACGCGTGTCCATCGCGACAGCAATGGCGGCCCGCCCCGACCTTCTCGTGTTGGATGAACCTACCGCCAGCCTCGACGGGGTTTCGATGGAAACCGTGCGGGACGCAGTGCATCGCGTTATCGATGATTCCGATTCGGCCCTCGTTATCGTCGAACACCGGATCAAGCTGTGGCGAAAGCTCGTCGACCGTATCATTGTCGTCGCCGACGGTCGAATCGCGCTGGATGGACCTCTCGACGAGGTCCTGGCGGAACAGCGCAGTGCACTGGTCGCTCTCGGTGTGTGGGTTCCGGGTCATTCTCGCGCCACCAAACCCAACGCCCGCCAAAGAGGCGCAAAGACAGTTTTGTCGACCCGACGATTGGTTGTCCGCAGGGCCGAGGGGGCTCGATCCTTTCGAATTCCCGCTCTCAATCTTCGAGAAGGTGAGGCGGTTGCTGTCACCGGCCCCAACGGTTCGGGAAAGACGACGGCACTTCGCGTGCTGGGTGGGCTCATCGCGCCGGAGAGCGGTGTTGTCGACTATTCCGAACTTGACGCACAACCGCACGATCTGTCGCCCCGTGATTTGGTCGCGGTCGTGTCATCGGTCATCCAAAACCCCTCGTACGGTTTCGGCAATGGCACCGTTGCGGACGAAGCGCCCGCTCACGAACGAGCCGCGGTCGGGCTGCGAGGGATGGACCGCCGTCACCCACAGAGCCTCAGTGGCGGAGAGCGACGTCGACTCGCGATCGCTACGGCCCTCGCGCGAAATCCGCGCATTGTGATTCTTGATGAACCCTCGTTCGGGCAGGATGCTCATTCGTGGCACGACCTGCTCGACCGACTGCGGGACTTTCTCGACACGGGTGGCGCCATCATCCTTGCGTCCCACGATCAGCTTCTCGTTCGCTCCCTCGCGCACCGGGTAATTCACTTGGGGGATGGCTCGTGAGCGCGGGGCGTCCGCACTCGGTCGCACTCATCGTCGCCAGTGCGGTACCCGCGCTCGTCGTCGTGTGGAGTGTTGATCCGTGGATGCCGATCCTGCTGGGGGTTCCGCTCATTCTTCTACTCGCATCGACCACGACAGGGATACTCGCGCGTCCGAGCACGACGGCACTTACGGTGCTCGCCATCACGGTCGCAACCGCGGGTTTCGCGTCGCTGCTCTACGGCATCCCCGGAGGTGTCGTGTATCTCGACTGGGGCTACGTGAAGGTCAGTGATCGGTCAATCGAAATCGCCGCGGCCGCGATGCTGAGAATCGTGGTGATTGCTTTGCCTGCGATGCTGGTCGGGGGCGCTATTTCCGCTCACGAGTTTCTCGCAACCTGTGCCGTTCGACGCATCGTGCCCGATCGTGTTGCCCTGGCGACGCTGATTGCCCTGCGACTGGTGCCGGTGATTGTGTCGGACCTTGACGAAACGCGGCAAGCCCGCCGCGCGAACGGACGGTCGGCGTCGCTCTTCGCTGTGGCTCTCACCACATTGGTGGTCGCCATTCGACGCGCCATTCGCATGAGTGATGTCGCCGAGATTCGCGGGTTCTCACGACCGAACCGAACGTGGAGTGTGTATCGCCGACTCGAGTTGAGGGACTGGGTGATCGTGGTTGGCTCTGCTGTCATTGGGCTTTCGGCGATGGTCATCGTTGCCTACCTCGGAGCGTGGAACAGTGCCATCCGCTAAACCGCACATTATCCTGATTGACGGAAAAAGCGGTGTGGGTAAGACGCGACTTGCTATTCACTTGTCCGACGCCCTCGACGCGACTCTCGTCCACCTCGACGATGCGTATCCGGGGTGGGGCGGACTCGCAGATGGTCGCGATGCGGTGATCGAAACCGTGTTGATTCCTCTCGCTGCGGGGCTGCCCGGCCGATATCGGGCGTGGGATTGGGAACGAGACACCGCGGGTGCGCTTGTCGAGATTGCGCCCGCCGATGTCGTGGTCATCGACGGCTGTGGTGTCAGCACCCCGCAGTCGCGTGAACTCGCGTCGACGGTGGTATGGGTCGAGTGCGACGAAGCGGTCCGATTGGCGCGATTGGTCGACCGCGACGGAAACCAGTTCGACGACTTTTCGGACGTCTGGGACGAGCAGGTCGACGCCCACATCGCGCAGAACAACCCGATCGGGACAGCGACGGTCGTCGTTCGAACCTGAATCGAGGGAAGTGCGGAGGGTGGCTAACGGGGCTCGAACCCGCGACCTTCAGGACCACAACCAGACGCTCTGCCAACTGAGCTATAGCCACCATGTGCGTCGAAACGCAACGATTACATTATGCCAGTAATTCGGCCCACGCATCCGTGGCGGTCTTTCGTGCGCGCTCCAGACGTTCTGGTTCAATCGCGTCCATGGCGAAAAGCAGTTCCCGGTAGAACGCGAGCTCGCGAATCGACTCGATGGCGTCGGCCAGCGCGCGGTGATTGCCGATCTTTTCCGGGGCCGCCTCGACGACGTAGGGGAACCAACGGAACAGAACTTCCTTGATGGTCGACGTGTCGACGTTGCGGTAGTGAACCCAATCCTCGACGGCGGGCATGTATTTGGCCAAGAAGCGACGGTCCATGTGAATCGTATTCCCGCCCATTTGAGCGGTCTGACGAACGGGGACGTGCTGCTTGATGTAGGCGAGCACCTGTTTTTCGGCGTCGGCAACCGATACGCCGTCCTTG
>JBIIFF010000002.1:0-41032 GCA_044237445.1 Microbacteriaceae bacterium
CTGACGACGTCGTCGGTGGCGGCGGAACGAACACGAAGTAGGGGACAGACACATGAACTTTGACACCAACGACAACGGCATCGCCGTCCCCGAATCGCGCTACATCCTTCCTCAGTTCGAAGAACGCACCGCCAACGGCACTCGCTTCCTCGACCCCTACGCCAAGTTGTTCCAGGACAGAATCGTATTCCTCGGAGTCCAGGTCGACGACGCATCCGCTGACGACGTCATGGCGCAGCTCTTGGTCCTCGAGTCACAGGACCCCGACCGCGACATCATCATGTACATCAACTCGCCCGGTGGCTCGTTCACGGCGATGACCGCGATCTACGACACGATGCAGTACGTCCGTCCCCAGATTCAGACCGTGGTCCTCGGTCAGGCCGCATCTGCTGCCGCAGTGTTGGCGGCGGGTGGAACCCCCGGCAAGCGACTCGCCCTGCCGAACGCTCGAATTCTTATTCACCAGCCCTCAACCGGTGATGCGGGCCGCGGTCAGGCATCGGACATCGAGATTCAGGCGAAAGAGATTGCACGTCTGCGCGAGTGGCTCGAAATCACTCTCGCCAGCCACACCAAAAAGACAGTGGACGAAATTCGCAACGACATCGACCGCGACAAGATTCTCACGGCGCCCGAAGCGCTCGAATACGGGCTTATCGACCAGGTTCTGTCGAGCCGCAAGTCAATCGCAAGCTAATCCAGGTGGTCCTCGGAGTCATGTCGACCGAGTGACCGCATCAACAACCAGACCCCGCCGAGCACGAGGGGGATGGTAACCAGCCCGATCCACGGCGTCAGGTCGAAGTCGTTTGATGGCGCTGTCGGTTCTGCCGTCGGGCTCGTGACCGCCGGAGTGGATTCTGCCGGAGTGGGCGCTGTCGCAGGGATTGGTTCTTGCGGAACGCCGCACCGAGGTCGTTCGGCGAACGCGGGTGCGGGCTCGGCGCTGTCGGTTCCCTCAAATCGGAACGAAAACGAGCCTTCAATCGGGTGGCCGTCGTTGGACACGACTCGATAACCGACTCTGTATTCGCCCGCGGTGGTGAGAACCACCGGCATCGACGCGGTGTCGCCCCTGACGGAAACGCACCCGTCACCGTAGAAATGGCCGTCCTCGTCCCTGACCGTGAACACGAAACCGGCGCCGGTCTCACCGATGTCGAGCAGTTTCTCGTTCGCGGTGACGGACACCTCGGTGATCTCGCTGACCGCCGCCCGGTTGCTCGGGGCCGAATCCGTGATGGCCGCGTGCCCCAACGCCGGTGCGGCGGCGCTGAATGTGAGCGCGACGGCGGCGAAAGCGATAACGAAGTGAATGTGACGCGACATCTTCCCACCCTATGCGCCACGCCGAAGGGTTATCGACAGCCCTGCTCTGGCGCACGGGTGCACGGGGTTAGGCTTGGACGAACCGCGAAGGAGGACCCATGTCACGCATCGGCGACAGCACCGACGTCATGAAGTGTTCTTTCTGTGGCAAGACGCAAAAACACGTGCAGCAACTTATTGCCGGTCCGGGTGTGTACATCTGTGACGAGTGCGTCGAATTGTGCAATGAAATCATCGACGAACGGCTCGCCGAAGCAGGCCAAGGCGCCGAAGTCGACGTCGTCGACATTGATCTGCCCAAGCCGAAAGAGATTGCCGCATTCCTTGACGAATACGTGGTCGGTCAAGACGCCGCGAAACGCGCACTGTCGGTCGCGGTCTACAACCACTACAAGCGCGTTCGCGCGCAAGAGGGGGTTCGTCCCGCCGATGCGCAGGACGATGTCGAAATCGCCAAATCGAACATCCTTCTCATCGGTCCGACCGGTTGCGGCAAAACCTATCTGGCGCAAACGCTTGCCAAGCGGCTGAACGTTCCTTTCGTTGTCGCCGACGCTACCGCCTTGACCGAGGCCGGCTATGTCGGCGAAGACGTCGAAAACATTCTCTTGAAACTCATCCAGGCCGCCGATTTCGATGTCAAGCGGGCTGAAAAGGGCATCATCTACATCGACGAGATCGACAAGATTTCCCGCAAAGCCGAAAACCCGTCGATCACGCGCGACGTGTCGGGCGAGGGCGTTCAGCAGGCGCTTCTGAAGATTCTCGAGGGAACGGTGGCGAGCGTTCCACCGCAGGGAGGCCGCAAACACCCCCACCAGGAATTCCTGCAGATCGACACGACGAACGTGCTGTTTATTGTTGCTGGTGCGTTCGCCGGTCTCGAAGAAATCGTGTCGCAACGAGTCGGTCGCCACGGTGTCGGGTTCGGAGCCCCGCTGCAGCTCAAGGGCGAAGAACAAAACCTGTTCGCCGAAGTCCAACCCGAAGACCTGCACAAGTTCGGGCTCATCCCCGAATTCATCGGTCGTCTGCCCGTTGTGGCGTCGGTGTTGCCTCTCGATCGCAGTGCACTGATCGACATCCTGACCGGGCCGCGCAACGCACTGGTCAAGCAGTATCAAAAGATGTTCGACCTCGACGGGGTCGAACTCGATTTCGACAAGGACGCCCTCGAAGCCATCGCCGACCTCGCGGTCAAACGCGGAACCGGCGCTCGTGGCCTCCGCGCAATCCTCGAAGACGTTCTCGGACCCATCATGTTCGAAGTGCCCTCCACCGACTCCATCGCCAAGGTCATCGTCACAGCAGACTCGGTTCACACGGGCGCGCCACCGACCATGATCGAGCGCACAATCCCCAAGGAAAAGTCGGCCTAACCCGGTGGACGGGCCCCGCCCCTTTTGCCGCGGTGATGCTATTCTCTTCGTAAAGGTTCCACCCCGCTGAAAGAGCCCCTGGGCTCTGTCGAAAGACTAGGCGGGGTGGTCATTTTTGTTTGCCGGGAAAATCTCGTGCGGTCCGGGAAGTTTGTTTAGCCAATACCCATCGTTCGACTCGAGTGCGCGAAACACAGACCATGCGTAATAGTCGGCAATTTGTCCGTTGACGTCGTGTGAAACCGGCCGGAAGTGAATGTGGAACTCACGTGTCGCTTTCTTTAGGCCCGCTTTCAAGACCTTGAGGAAGGCTGCTCGTTTCTTGGATGTCAACGTTGCGTCGAAAAGTAAAATAATTCGTGGCGATTCTTCCGTGATTGACGATGCCAGTCTCCCAACCAAGGCAACGGCAGAGATCCCGTACATCGTGACATCACTTTGGCAATCTTCCTCAAGATTTGACTTCTCGACGAAAACAGAAAGTGCACGACATTGATGCGTTCGCTCACATAATCGCGAAATCGCCAGATGACGGGTGGTCACCGAGTTTTGAGTCGCGTGGATGGGAACTTGATTGATTAAGCCCCTTGCCAAAAACTCGTAGGTCAACGCGGAAAGCCCGGCACCGCATTCCAAAGGAGATTGAGTGATGTGGGCTGACAAGACGAAGTGTCGAGTTCCCTTTTCGGAGAAATCAAAGTTGCCTGATTCGTCGATGAAGACGAAAACAGGTTTTCCCAACGATTCATGTGACGCGTGTGGCACTCAGTAATTGTGTTGGAGTCGACGATGGAGATTCCGAAGGAATTGCGGCGCTGGGGAAAACTAAGCACCCATCTCGTACGTCACCCAGGTTTGCCGGGCGGCGATCTTGTCATAGACACTCTGCGCGGTGACGTTGTCGTCGGCCGTAATCCACGAGATGGTTCCACCGCCGTTCGCGTCAGCGTGAGCCCGCAAGGCGTTGATGATCTGTGTTCCGGCACCATGACCGCGGGCCGTCGACAATGTGTACAGGTCGTCAAGGAACCAGGCGGGTCCGCCCGTGAACGTGTCCCAGTGGGTTCGCATGTGTCCGAATCCGACGACCGCGCCGTCGATCTCGGCGACCCACGCTTTCGTCGGGTGGTTCGGGTCCATCAGCCAACCCCACACGGTTGAAATCTGCGGTTCGGCGAATTCGGTTTCGTAAAAGACTCCGTAGGCAACGAACAGTTCGCGCCAGACGGATTCGTCGCGCGCCTCGATGGGTCGAACGGTAACGGTCATGGTGTCACTGTAGTCCTCTGCCCGTCGCGGTCAACTATTCGGGGGTTTCCTCGAGTTCGATGGCGGTGACGGCAACCTCGGTCGATTCGACGAGCGTGAGGTCGACGATGCGCCCCACTGCGGCGAGGTCGGCCTTCGCCTCGGCGAGCAGCGCTGGTCCGGTAATTGTCGCCGAGGTCACAACCGTCTTTTGCGACGCTTTTGCCTCGGTTTTGGCGCCGCGAATTCCGACAAGAGCGACTCCGCACAAATCGAGAAGCCCAGAGCTGGTTCCCTCGAACGGGATTTCACCGACGGTCGGCCACGGCGCGATGTGAATCGAGCCGTCGTGCGTCCAGCGCCAGACCTCTTCTGTCGCGAACGGGATGACGGGCGCGAGCAGGCGCAGGAACACATCAATCGCGAGGCGCAGCGCGGCAACAGCACTCGCCTGCTCCGGCGAGACCTCGTCGCGATAGGCGCGTTCCTTCACGAGCTCGAGGTAGTCGTCGGTGAAGGTCCAGAAGAACTGTTCCGTCACTTCGAGCGCGCGGGCGTGGTCGAATTTGTCGTACGACTCGGTCGCAATGCGAACGACGTCGGCGAGGCGCCGCAGTAGATCGATGTCGATTGGTTCGGTGATCGGGGCTCCCTCGGTGTGGGGGAACGAATAAACGAACTTCGCCGCGTTCAAGACCTTGATGGCAAGTCGCCGACCAATCTTGATCTGCTTCGGGTTTTCAGGGTCGAACGCAGCATCCGTGCCGAGTCGGCTCGACGCCGCCCAGTACCGAACCGCATCCGAACCGTGTTCGTCGAGCATTCCCTGCGGGGTCACGACGTTGCCCTTCGACTTCGACATCTTCTTTCGGTCGGGGTCGACGATGAACCCCGAGATTCCGGCGTGTTCCCACGGCGCAACGCCGTGTTCGAGCTCGGCGCGCAGAACGGTAGAGAACAACCAGGTGCGAATGATGTCTTGGCCCTGTGACCGAAGTGAATACGGGAACACGAGGTTCCACAGTTCGTCGTCCGAGCCCCACTTGCCGGCGATCTGCGGAGTGAGCGACGACGTCGCCCAGGTGTCCATCACGTCGACTTCGCCGATGAATCCACCGGGGACACCGCGCTGGTCGTCGGTGAAACCCGGAGCGGGCTGTGACGACGGGTCGACGGGCAGTTGGTCCTCGGTCGGGACGATCGGCGAATCGAAGACGGGGTTTCCCTCGGCGTCGAGCGGGTACCACACGGGAATCGGCACACCGAAGAAGCGCTGACGGGACACGAGCCAATCGCCGTTGAGCCCGCCGACCCAGTTGTCGTAACGGACCCGCATGAAGTCGGGGATGAAGCTGACCTGTTGACCGCGCTCGATGAGACGCGCGCGAAGGTCTTCGTCCTTGGCGCCGTTGGTGATGTACCACTGGCGGGTCGTGACGATCTCGAGAGGCTTGTCGCCTTTTTCAAAAAACTTGACGGGGTGAGTGATGGGCTTCGGGTCGCCGATCATCTCGCCCGATTCCTGCAGCAACTCGACGATGCGTGCTTTCGCCGAGAACACGGTTTTCCCGGCCAGTTCCGCGTACACCGCCTTCTGGTCGTCGGTGTCGATACCGGCGGGAGGTTCGCTCATGACACGTCCATCGAACCCGAGGATCGGGCGGGTCGGCAGGCTGAGCTCGCGCCACCAGATGACGTCCGTGACGTCACCGAACGTACAGATCATGGCGATGCCACTGCCCTTGTCAATCTGGGCGAGCGGGTGGGCAAGAACGGGGACCTCGACACCGAACAACGGCGTGCGAACGGTCGTCCCGAAGAACGGCTTGTAGCGCTCGTCTTCGGGGTTAGCGACAAGTGCCACACAGGCCGGGATCATCTCGGGACGCGTGGTCTCGATGTCGATGGTTCCGCCGTCGGGCTTGTGGAACGACACGCGGTGATAGGCACCCGGCATCTCTTTGTCCTCGAGTTCGGCCTGGGCGACGGCGGTGCGGAACGTGATGTCCCACAGGGTCGGTGCGTCCGCCTGATAGGCCTCGCCACGCGACAGGTTTCGCAGGAACGCCCGCTGAGCCGTGCGCTGGGACTCGTCCGAAATCGTGCGGTACGTCTGCGACCAGTCGACCGAGAGGCCGAGCGTCCGCCACAGTTCCTCGAACTTCTTTTCGTCCTCGACGGTCAGTTGTTCACACAGCTCGACAAAGTTGCGGCGAGAAATCGGCACCTGGTCGGCGGCTTTCGACGACGCGTTGTCGCCGCCCTCAAGCGGTGGAGTGAACGACGGGTCGTAGGGCAGGGTTGGGTCACAGCGGACTCCGTAATAGTTTTGGACGCGGCGCTCCGTCGGCAGACCGTTGTCGTCCCACCCCATCGGGTAAAAGATGACCTTGCCTTGCACGCGCTGGTAACGCGCTGCGAGGTCCATGTGCGTGTACGAAAAAACGTGACCGATGTGCAACGAACCGGAGGCAGTCGGCGGGGGAGTGTCCACTGCGAACACGCTGTCTTTCCCGAGTGAAACGGCCTTCGCGCGATCGAACGCGTACGTCCCTTCGCGTTCCCACGCCTCGCCCCAGGTCGCTTCGAGTCCTTCGAGGGCCGGTTTGTCGGGGATTTCGCGGGGCACGGGAACCTCTTTCACTATCGGCGGCAGCGGGTATGGCTGCCTCACATTTGACTACGCCAAATCTACAACAGCCTCATTCGTAATTTGTTGATACTCTCTTTAAACTAACGCCCCTTACTTTTGCGATTGGAAAACACGTGAAGCTAACCGGTCAGATTCTGTGTGGTGTGGTGGTTGCAGCACTAGGTGCGATGGTCGCGGCCACCCCCGCTCTCGCCGCATCGTATGTGCCCGGCGATGATGTCTTTGTCGGTGCCGACAATAACCATTGGATATTCAATGATTCGAACCCACTCCATGTAAGGGGTCCAGTTAACGACAATTACCCCCGGCTAACGTGGGACAGCACGCAGGCAACCCTCTATGGCGCCACAGGCGCGCAAACTGATGCGGAATGTTCAAACCCCGCGGACCTCACCGCCGATGGCGGTGACCTGGTCCTTACCTGCGACGCTCAAACGATTGACACTTGGGACGGCCTGTTGTCACTTGTCACCGAATTGCGTTTCTTCGCAGCCGGCGACACGTTTCGGATGCGCTACACCATGACCAACACGGATGACGCGAAAATGGCCGGGCAGATCCTCAGGCTTGCCTTTGACACTTACCAGGATGGCAACACCAGCGTCAGCTACACCGACACCGACGGGCTCATTGGTGATTACGCGGTCGACTACGGAGCGAACACGAATGTCGTCACCGACGGCGACAACTACGTGTGGGTGACCGATGATCGTGTAGGCAACACGACAACGTATGTCGCCAAATATGCGGTTGGTCAAGCCGGTTCAATTTCGCCCCTCGCAGACATCGACGAAAACTCATGGACGTCGGGCGGCCATGGGGACGGAGGCACTCTCACGCAACTGTTCTACCGCGTACCCGACCTTGCGCCAGGGGAAACTGTTGAATACGTCGTTCTTGGCAAGGTCTTTTTCGTTGATGTGAGCGTGAACAACGACCCAGTCATGAGCGGCTGGCAAGAGGGGACCGGCATCGCCATTGCCGATGCGGCGTCCGACACGGAACTTGAATCCGATACGTTCGTTTTTGCCGGCATCAGCGATCGAACCCGTGTTGTCAATTGGGAGCCCGCACCGCCGACAACAAACGAAAACCTTGCGAAGACCGGCGCGGATTCGGGCGCTTCCGGGGTATTGGCAATCGGTCTGGTGGCGTCATTGATTGCGCTCGCTGTTCGGCGTCGTTCACGGGCGTAACGTATCGCAGCGCGTTTTGGCGCGGGATATCTAGTTAAAGAGCGCGAGATAAATGTTGAGCGTCGACGCGATCCACAGCCACGCTTCGTAAGGGATGAGCAAACGGGCCGACCAAATGTCGACCTCCTTGAACTTCACAATGGTCATCCAGACGAGGACGTCCATTACGAGGATGATGACGACACCGAGCCAGAACGCGGTTTGGCCAATGAGCGGGAACCCCGAGAAGAAAATCGGCGTCCAGATGGCGTTGAGGGCTAATTGCCAGATGAACAGTCGAATGCCGGCGGTGCGGGCAGGGCTGGACGGCATTCGCCACGCGCGCCAGAACGACACTCCGATCAAGACATACAGGACCGACCAGACGGGCCCGAACACCCAGTTCGGCGGTGTCCAGGGTGCAACGTTCGCGTCGGCGTACCAGCCGTCAACGTTGCCGGCGGTCGACAGCGCTCCGAGTCCACCGATGATGAACGGAACAGCGATGCTGATGGCCAACGCGAACCCCTGACGGGGGCGAGTGGAAATAGGTGATGCGGACATGAGGGCTCCTTCGGTCGTCGTTCAGACCAAGCCTGCCACACGCCTAGAATTGTGACTCATGACATACCCCCGCCACCGCGACACGACCGGCGTCCAGCCGTCACCGTCGTTTCCCGCGATTGAGCACGAGGTTCTCGCGTATTGGGCGACCAACGACACGTTCCGCAAGTCGATTTCGAACCGCGAGGGGGGCGACGAATGGGTGTTCTATGACGGCCCGCCCTTCGCCAACGGCCTGCCTCATTACGGACACCTGCTGACGGGTTACGCCAAAGACCTGTTCCCGCGGTACCAAACGATGCGCGGCAAGCAGGTTCACCGCCGATTTGGCTGGGACACGCACGGACTTCCCGCCGAACTCGAAGCCGAACGACAGCTCGGAATCACCGACAAATCCCAGATCGAAGAGATGGGCCTCGCCGCCTTCAACGCGGTCGCGAAAGAATCAGTTCTCAAGTACACCAAGGAGTGGGAAGAGTACGTCACGCGCCAAGCGCGCTGGGTGGACTTCGAAAACGACTACAAGACCCTCGACATCACGTTCATGGAGAGCGTGATCTGGGCGTTTAAGCAACTGCACGACAAGGGCCTCGCCTACGAGGGGTATCGAGTACTGCCGTATTGCTGGCGCGACCAGACCCCCCTGTCGAACCACGAACTGCGCATGGACGACGACGTCTACAAGTCGCGCCAAGACCAGTCCGTCACTGTTACCTTTCCGTTGACCGGCGCACAGGCTGAATCACTCGGGCTCGTCGGAGTTAACGCGCTTGCCTGGACGACCACGCCCTGGACCCTGCCGACCAACGCGGCGCTCGCCGTCGGGCCCTCGATTTCGTATTCGGTGCTTCCCGCAGGACCGAACGGTGCTGCGGCGGACGGAGAAAACTTCCTGTTGGCAACCGACACCGTCGGCGCATACGCCAAAGAACTGGGTTACGACGATGCGGCAGCGGCCACAGCCGCCATCACCGCGACGCACATCGGCGCTGAACTCGGTGGAATCACCTACACGCGCCTGTGGGATTACTACGCGGACGCCGAAAGTATGGAGAACGCCTGGCAGATTCTCGTCGCTGACTATGTGGCGACGGGTGAAGGCACCGGAATCGTCCACCAAGCACCCGCCTATGGTGAAGACGACCAGATCATCTGTGCCGCGGCCGGAATCCCCGTCATCGTTTCGGTCGACGATTCGGGCAAGTTCCTGCCCGAGGTCACCGACGTGGTGGGGATGCACGTGTTCGACGCGAACAAGCCCTTGACCCAGAAACTCAAGGCCGACGGCCGTCTGATGCAACAGAAATCATACGACCACTCGTACCCGCACTGCTGGCGCTGTCGTAATCCGCTCATCTACAAAGCGGTTTCGTCGTGGTTCATCCGAGTCCCCGAATTCCGCGACCGCATGGGTGAACTCAACCAACAGATCAACTGGGTTCCCGACAACGTCAAAGACGGCCAATTCGGAAAATGGGTCAGCGGCGCTCGCGATTGGTCGATTTCGCGCAACCGCTACTGGGGTTCGCCGATTCCGGTGTGGAAGAGCGACGACCCGGAATACCCGCGTATCGACGTGTACGGCTCGCTCGACGAACTCGAAGCCGATTTCGGTGTTCGACCGACCGACCTGCACCGCCCCGCGATCGACGAACTGACCCGCCCGAACCCGGATGATCCGACCGGCAAGTCGACGATGAGGCGCATCACCGATGTGCTCGACGTCTGGTTCGACTCGGGGTCGATGCCATTCGCGCAGGTTCACTATCCGTTCGAGAACCGCGAGTGGTTCGAAACCCACAACCCCGCCGACTTCATCGTCGAGTACATCGGTCAGACGCGCGGCTGGTTCTACACGCTCCACGTCCTCTCGACCGCGCTGTTCGACCGTCCCGCGTTCACCAACGTCATTAGCCACGGAATCGTTCTGGGAAACGACGGACAGAAAATGTCGAAGTCGCTGCGGAACTACCCGGACGTGTCCGAAGTGTTCGAACGCGACGGAGCCGACGCGATGCGCTGGTTCCTCATGTCGTCGAGCGTGATTCGCGGTGGAAACCTCGTTGTTACGGAAGAGGGCATTCGCGAATCAGTACGTCAGTTCCTTCTTCCCCTCTGGAGCACCTACTATTTCTTCACGCTGTACGCGGGTGACACCGAGCCGGTTCGCCGCACCGATTCAACCAACGTTCTCGACCGGTATCTTCTGGCGAAGACGCGGGCGCTCGTTGAACGCGTCACCGCAGAACTCGACGCGCTCGACAGCCCGATGGCCGCCGCGTCGATTCGCGACTTCGCCGACGTTCTCACGAACTGGTACGTCCGCCGGTCGCGCGATCGGTTCTGGGATGGCGACGACCGTGACGCGGTCGACACGCTGTACACGGTGCTCGAAACACTCTGCCGGGTTGCTGCACCGCTCGCGCCGCTCGTGACCGAAGAAGTCTGGCGAGGCCTAACGGGCGGCGAGAGCGTCCACCTGACGGACTGGCCCGACGCGACCGAGTTCCCCGCAGACGAGAATCTCGTCCAGGCGATGGACCGCGTCCGCGAGGTCGCCTCGGCGGGACTCGCGTTGCGGAAGTCTCAGGGTCTCCGTGTCCGCCTGCCCCTCGCCAGCCTCACCGTGGTCGTACCCGAAGCGCCGACCATCCCCGCGTTCTCGGACATCCTGCGCGACGAACTGAACGTCAAGTCGGTAACGGTCGTCGAGCTGCGCGAAGAATCGATCGGCGAGTACGGCATCACACGCCGACTCTCGGTCAACTCGCGGACGCTCGGCCCGCGCATCGGTGGGCAGGTTCAACAGGTCATCGCTGCGACAAAGGCGGGGGACTGGTCGGTCGACGGCGAGGTTGTCACGGCCGGTGGAATCGCGCTCGAAGCGGGCGAATACGACCTCGTGCTCGATGTTGCCGACACAGCGGTCGCGGTGTCGTTCCTCGGAAATGCTGGGTTTGTAGTCCTCGACACCGTCGTGACACCCGAACTCGCGGCCGAGGGCCTCGCCCGCGACGTCGTCCGAGCGGTTCAGCAGGCGCGCAAGGATGCCGGTCTTGACGTCAGCGACCGAATCCGACTCGAAATCGAAAGCGACGCGGTCACCATCGTGGCGATGCGCGACCATCAGGATTTGATTGCCGGCGAAACGCTCGCACTCGAACTTGAATTCCGTGACGGCTCATCGGGAACGGTCGAGGTCGGCGACGGCGCTCGAATTCGAGTCGGACTGGAAAGAGCGTGACTGATTTCCGCGCCGAAGTTGGAAAGATTTTTGAGTCGCTGGTCGCCCGAATCGGTGAACGGTCGCCACAGCCGCGCCTCCACGCCACACGCAAGGTCGTCGAGTATCTGGGGAACCCGCAGCAGATGTATTCCATCGTGCACATCACGGGGACGAACGGAAAAACCTCGACGGCACGGATGATCGAAGCGCTGTGCCGCGCGCACGGACTGCGAACCGGGTTGATGACGAGCCCTCACCTACGCTTTGTCAACGAACGCATCATGATCGACGGGAAGCCCATCGGTGACGAACAGTTTGTCGAGAACTGGCGGGACGTCGAGCCCTACATTCAGTTGGTGGACAGCGAACTGGTCGCCGCTGGCGAGGTGCCCCTGACGTTTTTTGAAACGATCACCGTCCTCACTCTCGCCGCGTTCGCCGAAGCACCGGTCGACGTTGCCGTTCTCGAGGTGGGAATGGGCGGCGAGTGGGATTCGACGAATGTCGCTGACGCGGACGTCGCAGTGTTCACCCCCATCGGCATCGACCACGCCGAATTCCTCGGGGACACCGTTGCGGCGATCGCCCGCACCAAAGCGGGAATCATCAAGCCGGGAAGCCTCGTCGTCACCGCGGCGCAAGAGCCCGACGCGCTCGCCGAAATCGTGCGCGCGGCCGACAAGTTTGAGAACGAAATCTTCGTCGAAGGCGATGCCTTCGAACTCGTGTCGAATCTGTCGGCGGTGGGTGGGCAAGTGATGCAGATTCGCGGACGTGCGAGCGCATATCGGGATGTTCCCGTCACGCTTCACGGAACCCACCAGGCACACAATGCGGCCCTCGCAATCGCGGCGGTCGAATCGTTGTTTGGTAACGGTACGCGTCCGATTCCCGACGAGATTCTCAGTGTCGCGCTGGGGAACGTCACTAGCCCCGGGCGCTTGCAATATCTTTCCGCGACACCGCCCATCATCGTCGACGCCGCCCACAATCCTCACGGTGCGCGCTCGCTCGCCGCCGCGATTGTCGATGTGTTGCCGTTCGAGAACGTCTGGGTCGTCCTCGGCGTCCTCGAGGACAAGGACGCCCGCGGAGTTATCGAAGCGCTCGACCCGGTCGTTGCCGGCTTTGTCTGCACGCAGTCGGGGTCCGACCGTGCGGTCGAGGCCGGTGCGCTCGCCGAGATTGTGGGAACTCTCGTCGCGCCGGAACGCGTGCACGCCGAGCCGACACTCTCGTCAGCAATCGAGACCGCGAAGTCCCTGTGTGGGCCGGCGGATGCGATTATTGTGACAGGGAGCATCACCCTCGTCGGTGACACCATCACCCTCGCCCGATCGGAGAACTGGACATGAGCGAACGCCGTCAACGGACCGCGACGGAATCGTTGTTGACAATCGCCTTCGGGGTCGAGATGGCAACGGTCGTGTTTGGCGCGATTGCTATCGCCGGGCTGTACAAGGACCGCTGGCTCGAGGTTCTCATCTCCGCGGTGTTGCTCATCGGTTTGCTCGCGATGGCGAGTGCAACGCTCCGACGCGGACTGCACCCAATCGCGTTCGCCTCCCAGGCAGTGCTTGCCCTGCCAATCGTCACCGAGCCGCTGTGGGGAGCGGCGTGGGTGATGTGCATGATTTTCTGGGTCTACTGTCTCGTCAAGGGGCAACAGCTTGACCGTCGAAAGGAACAACAATGACCGAACTTCAGGACACCCTCGTCCTCATCAAGCCGGATGGCACCGAGCGCAACCTCGTCGGCGAAATTCTTCGCCGAATCGAGGCGAAGGGTTACCAGATCGCCGACCTGAGAATGCTCACCCCCGACCGTGGCATCTTGACGAAGCACTACGAAGAGCACGAGGGCAAGCCGTTCTTCGAGCCCCTCGTCGAATTCATGTCGAGTGGACCGGTTGTGGCGGCGCGCGTGCGCGGCCACCGCGTTATCGAAGGATTCCGCACTCTTGCGGGGACGACCGACCCGACTCTCGCCGCCCCGGGCTCGATTCGTGGTGACCTTGCTCGGGACTGGGGACTGAAAGTTCAAAAGAACCTCGTCCACGGCAGTGATTCTCCCGAGTCCGCCGCGCGGGAACTCGCCCTCTGGTTTTAGTAGCCGTTGATCAGCATCGGGACGAGCAGAGGGAACTGCGCAATGATCGCAATCCCGATTGTTCCGAGGTTCGCCACGACGAGCACCCACGAGTAGGGAAGTAGCGTTCCGCCGATTCGGGACAACCGGTCGTTGTCGAACAACAGTTTTTCCCGAAGAAGCCACGGCACGAGAATCCACATCAGGGTGGATTGTGTCGCCCAGGTGATCATGCAGTACAGGCACAGGAAGCCGATTTGGTAAACCGCGGCGACGAACAGCCACATCAAGAAGAACCAGGCGACGAAGTTTCCGATGGCGAACGCGCGCCAGTACCAGCGGGCAAACGTCGCACCGGCGAGCATCGCCGCACCCGTCGCGGACACGACGCCCCAGCCGATGAGCCCCCAGAAATAGTTGGGAACGCCGAAGAACGCGCGGGAGGCCTCGGACTGCATCACGTTCCCGCAACTGAAGAAGGGGTTGATGTTGCACGACGGCTCGGTTCCGTCTTTGAGCAGGTAGTACCCCTCGGTCGACAGTGTCAACGCGGCCCACGCCGAAATCAACCCGAGTACGAGGATGAAGGTGCCGAACGCGATTCGGCCGCGGAAGGTGGGGTTCACCTCTTTATTATCCCCCACTCGAGCGAACCTCCAGCCGTGGGAGCATTTACGGGTTATACTCGGAGAGCGCACCAGTTGCGCAGAATTTTCCCGGGCTCACCGGGCTGGAAATCGAAAGATTCGAGCGGATAGCCAGTTCCGTGCGTAGTGACAGTACGCGGATCGCGTCACTCGATGCGGTCGCAACACAAGATTAGAAGCTCTGCTTCACAGATTTAGATTTCGTGAGAAATCGCCGAGAGGTGCACCAGAAAATGGTGAAGAAAAAGGATTTTGACCCGAACGACCAGGTGTTGTCACCGTTCGTTGTTCCCGAGGCACGGCCCGCGACGACTCAGGCGAGCGAACTGCCCGCCGAGGAATCGGCCACGGTCGACCCCGAGTCGGACGAGACGGCGCACGCAGAGGTCGCTGCAAAGCCAGCATTCGAGCCCATCGTGCTCGACAACGCGATGCAACTGGTGTTTCGCCCACCGGCACCCGAATACATCCCGGTTCGAACGAGCCGTCCGATCGAGGACGAAGGACCGTCGGTCCGCCGCCGCAGCCGTGGCAATCGTGCCGAGCGATCCGAACGTGTCGAGCGGGTCTACATCGAGCCGGAACAGATTTCCGAGCCGCAGCGCATTCGCGGTTCCACCCGCATCGAAGCGAAGCGTCAGCGCCGTCGCGATTCCCGCGACAGCGGGCGCCGCCGTCCGGTCGTCACGGAAACCGAGTTCCTCGCACGTCGCGAAAGCGTCGACCGAAAAATGATCGTTCGGTCGAAAGACGGTCGAATTCAAATCGGTGTTCTTGAAGACACGGTTCTCGTCGAGCACTACGTGGCGCGTTCGACCGAGTCGAGCATCATCGGAAACGTCTACATCGGAAAAGTCCAGAACGTCCTTCCCTCGATGGAAGCCGCGTTCGTCGACATCGGTCGTGGCCGCAACGCGGTGCTGTACTCGGGCGAAGTCGACTGGGACGCCGCGGCGACGGAAGACAACGCCAACCAACCGCGGCGTATCGAGATGGCACTCAAGACGGGTGATCCGTTGCTCGTTCAGGTCACGAAAGACCCCGTCGGGCACAAGGGTGCTCGACTGACGAGCCAAATTACCCTGCCGGGTCGTTACGTCGTTTACGTTCCCAGCGGTTCCATCAACGGAATCTCGCGCAAGTTGCCCGATTCGGAACGCTCGCGGTTGAAGGCGATCCTGTCCACGGTTCTGCCCGAAAACGCGGGCGTGATTGTTCGAACCGCGGCCGAGGGTGCGACGGAAGAACAGTTGACGCTCGACGTCAAGCGATTGACGGCGCAGTGGGATGCGATTCAGAAGAAGGCCGAAAAGGGTAACGGACCGGTGCTCTTGCACTCCGAGCCCGACCTCCTGGTCAAAATCATTCGGGACGTGTTCAACGAGGACTTCCAGAACATCGTGATTCACGGTGCCGAGGCAAAGGCTGTCATTACGGACTATCTGGAGCAGGTTGCGCCAGACCTCATTGAACGAATCATCGACCACGATGACGGGACGGATCCGTTCGACACCTACCGCATCAACGAACAAATCATCAAAGCCCTCGATCGCAAAGTCTGGTTGCCGTCCGGAGGTTCGCTCGTCATCGACCGAACCGAGGCAATGACCGTGATCGACGTCAACACGGGTAAGTTCGTCGGATCGGGCGGAAACCTCGAAGAGACGGTCACCAAAAACAACCTCGAATCCGCGGAAGAAATCGTCCGACAGCTGCGTTTGCGTGACATCGGCGGAATTGTCGTCATCGACTTCATCGACATGGTTCTCGAGAGCAATCGCGACCTGGTCCAGCGACGCCTCATTGAATGCCTGTCACGTGACCGCACGAAACACCAGGTGGCGGAAATCACCAGCCTTGGGCTGGTTCAGATGACACGAAAGAAATTGGGTCTCGGGCTGCTGGAAACGTTCGGCGAGCCGTGTGAAGTGTGTGCTGGTCGCGGCATCATCATCCACCACGAACCCGTCGGCAAGGCTCGTGTCGAGGGCTCATCCGAACCGGGGGCATCACGTCGGGGTCGCGGAAAGCAGACGGCACAGACCAAGCAGCAACCGGCTCAGGCAGGGACGCACGAAATCACTGACGGCGCGCGGACTGCTCTCGCCGCCATCGCAACGGCAACGGTCCAGCAGGACGTTCCACCGACGGTGAAATCCCGGGCGAAAGCAACACCCGTTGCCGACCTCGACTCGTTGCTCGACGCGCTCCCGGAAGCGCCTCCTGCGGGCGGACGTTCGGCCAGGCGTCCGCGACGCGCCACCAAGAGCGCGACCAGTGGCGGAATCCCGACGGAGGGGACCCCCGCCGACTAACAGGATTTGCCTCTAGAGCCGCCTTCGGCTACTCTTGAGAGTTGGTGCGCCCTTCTCACTCGGGGCAGCGCACAGAGGTTTTCGAAAGGACATCACCGTGGTTTACGCGATTGTGCGCGCCGGAGGGCGACAGGAAAAGGTCGAAGTTGGGACCATTCTCACTGTCGACCGCATTCAGGCCGATGACAAGGGTTCGGTTTCGTTCGCACCCGTCCTTTTGGTTGATGGCGACAAGATTGAAACCAACGCTGCGGCTCTCGCCAAGGTTTCGGTCACCGCTCAGATCATCGAAGACCTTCGCGGTCCCAAGATCATCATTCACAAGTTCAAGAACAAGACGGGGTATCACAAGCGCCAGGGTTTCCGCGCTGACCTCACCCGTGTGAAAATTACCAGCATCAAGTAGTCGAGGGAGAACAACGACATGGCACATAAAAAGGGAGCGTCATCCACTCGTAATGGTCGCGACTCGAATCCCCAGTACCTCGGTGTAAAGCGTTACGGCGGCCAGGTCGTCAAGGCCGGCGAAATCATCGTTCGCCAGCGCGGAACACACTTCCACCCCGGCGCCGGAGTCGGTCGTGGCGGCGACGACACACTGTTCGCCCTCGTCGCAGGAGCTGTTGAGTTCGGCGCGAAGGGTGGCCGCAAGGTCATCAACGTCGTACAGCACGCCTAAGGCTTTCACTCGGCGGGGCGGGCTTCGGCCCGCCTTGTCGTATTTATGCAGGAAGGGGAGGTGACATGGTTTCGTTCATCGACGAGGTGACCATTCACCTCAAGGCCGGGCACGGCGGCAACGGGTGTGTGTCGGTCAAGCGCGAAAAGTTCAAGCCGCTCGCAGGACCCGATGGCGGAAACGGCGGAAACGGCGGGGACATCATCCTCGTGTCCGACCCGCAGGTCACCACTCTTCTCGATTTTCATTACCGCCCCCATCGCTCCAGCGAAAACGGGGGTTTCGGTATGGGCGACCACCGAAGCGGCCACAAGGGCGAGACGCTGATTCTGCCGGTTCCAATCGGCACGGTCGTCAAAGACGTCGATGGCGCGGTGATCGTCGACCTCGACAAGCCCGCCATGGAGTTCGTTGTCGCCCCTGGCGGACAGGGCGGCTTGGGGAACTCCGCGCTCGCCTCGCAGAAGCGAAAGGCGCCGGGCTTCGCCCTTCTCGGAACGTACGGCTGGGACGGCGACATCGTCCTCGAACTCAAGACCGTCGCGGACGTCGCCTTGGTCGGTTTCCCGTCGGCCGGAAAATCGTCCCTCATCGCCTCGGTGTCTGCGGCGAAACCAAAAATCGCGGACTACCCGTTCACGACACTTCACCCCAACCTCGGTGTTGTCGACGTCGAACAGTATCGTTACACGATTGCGGATGTGCCGGGTCTCATTGAGGGCGCGTCCGAAGGTAAAGGTTTGGGTCTCGACTTTTTGCGGCACGTCGAGCGTTGCCGCGTTCTCGTGCACGTCATTGACTGCGCGACCCTCGAACCGGGGCGTGACCCGATGAGTGACTTTGACGTGATCCGAGCCGAACTCGCCGCCTATCCCGTCCCGGACGGTGCGGTGCCGCTGATTGAACGACCCCAGATCATTGCGCTCAACAAGATTGATGTGCCCGAGGCTGCCGAACTCGCCGAACTGGTTCGTGCCGATTTCGAGAGCCGCGGATTCGAGGTCTTTGCCGTTTCGGCCGCGTCGCGCGCAGGACTTCGTGACCTGACTCTTCGAATCGGGCAGATGGTTGGCGCGGACCGTGCCGAACGGCTCGCCGCCGAAGAATCGCAACAGCGGATTGTCATTCGCCCGCGGGCGGTCGACGAAAAGCAACTCACGGTTCTCGTCGAACAACGCGGTGACGACGTGACCTACCGCGTACGGGGTGCAAAACCCGAGCGCTGGGTCCAACAAACTGATTTCAACAACGACGAAGCGGTCGGATACCTCAGCGATCGTCTCGCGAAAATCGACCTCGACGACCAGTTGTACAAGGCCGGGGCGATTCCCGGCGCGACCGTGTTCATTGGTGACGGCGATCGATTTGTGTTCGATTGGGAACCGACGATGACGAGTGCGGCCGAGATGATGGTGAGCCCCCGCGGCACGGACATGCGGCTCGACGACAACACACGCACTACCAACGTGCAGCGCCGGCAGTCCTACAAGGAACGCATGGATGCGAAGGCAGCCGCCCGCGAGGAACTGGAGCGAGAGCGCGTGGCGGGGTTGTGGACGGAAGAGGACGACGGTGGAACGTCGAAGTGAGGTGACATCGGCTACGCGAATCGTGGTCAAGGTCGGGTCGTCGTCGATCAGCGGTGACAACGCCCACCAGCTCGATGCAATCGTGGATGCTCTCGCGGGTGCTCACGCTCGCGGAATAGAGGTCGTGCTCGTCTCGAGTGGGGCCATTGCGACGGCCCTCCCGCACTTCGGGCTTTCGGCTCGTCCGCAGAACGACCTGGTCACCGAACAGGCGGCCGCGGCGGTCGGTCAGACGATGTTGATGGTGCGATATCAGGACAGCCTGAACCGCTTCGGTATCGTTGCGGCACAGGTGTTGTTGACCTCCGGCGACCTCGAAGCCGAGTCCACACGGGTGAACGCAAAAGCGGCGATGGATAAGCTTCTGGATCTTCGATTTTTGCCCATTGTCAATGAAAACGACACTGTGGCGACTCACGAGATTCGTTTCGGCGACAATGACCGTTTGGCGTCACTCGTCGCCGAACTGGTTGGAGCGAAACTGCTGGTTCTGCTCAGCGACGTCGATGCGCTGTATTCGCGACCGCCCGGCGAGCCTGGTGCGGAGAAGGTCGACCTGGTCACCTTCGGCGACGATCTGTCCGGCATCGAAATCGGTCTGGCAGGTTCGTCGAACCTCGGGACCGGTGGGGCGGAAACCAAACTGGCCGCGGCACTGCACGCAACGCGTGGGGGAATCCCGGTGGTGTTGACCTCGGCGGCACACGTAGGCGCAGCGCTGGCCGGTGAATCAGTGGGAACGCTCTTCGAGGCGCCTAGGAACTGAATCTGCACGGAAACAGCCCGCAACGCGGGTAATCTTGTTCCAACAGACATACGAGGGAGAACATTGTGAACACCGTGATCCGTGCCAGCGAAGAATTGGCGACGCTCCCGTTCCCGCCGATTGTGTGGGCGGGCATCTTCGCACTGGGATTCATCCTGTTGGCGGTCGCTGTTCTGGCGAATCGTGACGTTGCCCACCGAAACCGCCGCCGCGGCAACAGCGACGCTCACCACTAGGACTCACATGACACGGGGCTCCCGGCGGCGAATCGGGGTGATGGGTGGAACTTTTGACCCGGTTCACCATGGACACCTCGTGGCCGCGAGCGAAGTCGCCACACACTTCGGTTTGGACGAAGTGGTTTTCGTTCCCACCGGTTCGCCCTACCAGAAAAGGGACGTGACGGAGGGGGAGCACCGTTACTTGATGACCGTCATCGCGACCGCATCCAATCCGCGGTTCACCGTGTCACGAGTCGACATCGATCGCGTCGGACCAACCTACACAATCGACACCCTGCGCGACCTGCAGATTCACTACCCCGACGCCGATTTCTACTTTATTTCGGGCGCCGACGCTATCGCGCAAATCCTCGAATGGAAAGACATCGAGGCCGCGTGGGACGTCGCTCACTTCGTCGCGGTCACTCGCCCGGGTCATGCCCTGTCCCTGTCCGGACTGCCGTCCGAGCACGTGAGCCAACTGGAAATCCCCGCTTTGGCGATTTCCTCGACCGATTGCCGAGCACGGGTGCGTTCGGGCTCCCCGATTTGGTACCTCGTTCCCGACGGTGTCGTTCAGTACATCGCAAAACACGGGTTGTATCGTGGGGACTCATGACGGACATCCACACGCCGCTTCCGAGTCGCCGCGCGCAACGCCACGCGCGGGAAACGTTGTTGCCGGCCGTTGGAACCGAGTTGCCGTCGCGTCGAGCCCTGCGCCAGTCCCAGACACCGGCCGCGCCCACTCTGTCGCCGGCGCTGGATCCGGACCGGGATCTCGACCACTGGGTGGTTCCGTCATCGAACGTCGGTCAATCGAATGCGGCGGTCGCGACGTTGCACCTCGAACAGTTCCCCACGGGGGAAATCGCCGGTCCCATCGAACACACGGGTGAGATAATCCTCACCGGACCGATTCGTGTGTCCAACGAACAGAGCGTTGCCCGCCCCATCCTGGCATTCGACGCCAGCGTCGACCTGGAATCGCCCGGGATTCCTCGTCGCGCAACCGAAGCTCTGTCCATCATCGGTCGCGCGGCCCCGATGGACGAAAAAACAAAGATTCCGAGTTCCAACAGGGGTATCTCGGCGGGATTTGCAACCTTTTTCGGGTTGCTCGTCCTCACCCTCATCGGTCTCGCAATCTTCACCGATCTCATCTAAAGGAAAATCGTGCCCGCAACCCAAACCGCCATCGACAATGTCGCTATCGTGGCCGCTGCCGCCGAGTCGAAACAGGGGGAGGACATCGTCGCCCTCGACGTGAGTGGACCGATTGCGATCGTCGATGCGTTCGTCATGATCACGGGCCGCAACGAGCGCAACGTTCAGGCGATAGCCGACGAAATCGAAGACCAGATGTTGGCGAGCGGAAACAGGACGCTCCGACGGGAAGGGCGCGACCTGGGTCGCTGGATCCTGCTCGACTTCGGTGACGTCGTCGCGCACGTGTTTCACGAGGAAGAACGGATGTTCTACGGCTTGGAACGGTTGTGGCACGACTGCCCGGTCATCCCGGTCACGGTCGGCGCGCGCTGACGGACCCTGCCCGATTTGGGAGAAATCTCGGGGGTACAGTAACCTGATGAGGTTGCCCAATCGGCGACACGAGGGCCTGTGGCGCAGCTGGTAGCGCACCTGCATGGCATGCAGGGGGTCAGGGGTTCGAATCCCCTCAGGTCCACTCTCGATGCTTCGCAAAAAACGCTACGATTAGATGTATTAGGACGGCGCGAAGGAGCCACGATGTCGACGTTTTCCACCGCCGAATCAGTGATGGGTTTCGACGCACTCTTCACCGCGGAAGAACTCGCGTGGCGCGACAAGGCGCGAAAGTTCTCTGTCGAGCGGATTCAGCCTCAAATCGACGAAGACTTCGAGATTCAGCGCCTTCGAACCGAACTCATCGGCGAAATGGGCGACCTGGGGATGCTGGGCATGCACATCGAGGGATACGGTTGTGCGGGTGCATCCGCGGTGTCCTACGGTCTCGTTTGTTACGAACTCGAAGCAGTGGACACGTCGTGGCGAACTCACATCAGCGTGCTCGGCTCGCTCGCGATGTCGGCCATCGCCAAGTTCGGTTCGGAGGAACAAAAACAAGAATTCCTGCCCCCGATGGCGCGCGGCGAAAAGATCGGATGTTTCGGGCTCACCGAACCCCACGGCGGGTCGGACCCGGGCAACATGATGACCAAGGCGGTCAAAGACGGCGACCACTGGGTCCTCAACGGCGCCAAGCGCTGGATCGGTATCGCCAACATCTCGGACGTCGCCATCATTTGGGCTGATACTGCGGACGGCGTTCGCGGGTTCATTGTCCCGACCGACACCGAGGGCTTCACCGCGACGCCGATCGCGAACAAGCTGTCCATGCGCGCGTCGATTCAGTGCGATATTGACCTGGTCAACGTGCGCGTTTCGGAATCGATGCGCCTGCCGCTGGCCGAAGGCCTCGGAGCGCCGTTCCGCTGCCTCAACGAAGCCCGCTACGGAATCATCTGGGGTGTCATGGGCGCGGCGCGAGCATCCATCGACGTCGCGGTGACGTTCTCGCAGGAGCGCATCCTGTTCGGCAAACCCCTGTCCGCAACGCAGATCACCCAGACTAAACTGGCGGATTGTTTCCTCGAGTTCGAAAAGGGCGTGCTGCTGTCGCACCACATCGGCAAATTGAAGGACGCGGGGACGCTGACGCCCGACCAGATTTCGGTCGGCAAACTGAACAATGTGCGCGAAGCCATCGCCATCGTGTCGACGGTTCGGTCAATTCTCGGTGGCGATGGCGTCACCGCCGATTACCCCGTCATGCGCCACATGATGAACCTCGAGTCGGTCCGCACCTACGAAGGAACGGACGAAGTCCACGCGCTCGTCGTCGGCCGGGCGCTGACCGGCGAAAACGCCTTCCGCTAACTCTCTTTATGGAGTAGCACAGGTTAGTCTTTTCCCATGAAACGATCATCGTTCGCACTTTCCGCTGTTTTGGCGGCGTCCCTGGTGTTGCCGACAACCCCCGCAACGGCGGACACGTATGACGTTGGATTTTCGTCGGCGTCGTTTACCTGGCTGGATGGGGAAGTGACCGACGTCGCGTTTGACCCAGCCGGTCGCATGTGGGTCTGGAACGTTTTTAGCAGTGAGGAATCACCCCACGGGTTTCAAACCAACGTGTTTAAAAAAGACTCCGAGGGCAACTGGGATCACGCGTTCCGGTCGCGTCTGAAAAGGCACAATCCTTACGAGATCACGTTTTCGCCCAACGGCACGTTGTTCTCTGCTGAAGGTTACACCTGCAAGTTACACATTGCGAAACTGAAGCGGAACGGAAAAGTCAAATCTCACAAAAAATTGAAATTCACGATGGATTTCTGCCCCTCTCGCGTGCAACCAATCGACGGGCGCAAGGTAGTTCTCATCAGTTCCGGCGAGATTCGGGAATACAAACTGCCAATGTCGAAGCGTTCACAACCACTCCGAACAATTCTTTACGGACTGAACGACATAACCGATGAGCGGGTCGGTCGTGATGGCGCCGTCTATTTTGCTGTCGGCGACGGGACAAATCAAAGTGTTCACGTTTTTCTGCCAACGCAAAGTGGTGATTCCTCCCCTGGCCGCAGTTTCTCAATTCATGCCGACTATTCGCCCGAAAACATCAGGGGTATGTCTTTTACGCCGGAGGGGGAACTCGCGCTCAAGATGGGGTCGACGGTCGCGCTATTCCCGACCACCGCCGCGGGTGACGACCAGGTACCCGGTACCTTCTACCGTTTCGGCACCGAACCCTCGAGCGGTGGCGGAGATGTAGCGTTTGACGCCAACGGGCTGATGACCATTGTCGAACACGCTCACGAGCTGCCGGTTCGAATCTTCTTCGATTCGGACTGCCCACGAAGCGCTCAAGCCATCTGCTAAGCCCTGATCACGAATTCAAAAGGAGAAACTCACTGCATGAAACGTCAATCGATTACCCTCGTCTCCGCTCTCATCAGTGCGTTGCTTCTTCCCGTCGCACCCGCCACAGCTGACACGGTCAGCATCATTCCGACGAGCGACATCACGTTCGATAACGACATGGCACAGACCGTGCGCTTTGACGAGCTTGGTCGCGCGTGGATTTGGAACACCGCGTTCATTCCACGGCAATCGTCAACGAAACCCCGACTTGCAATCTTTGAGAACGAGTCAGGCACCTGGGTAAGAGTGCAGACGGTCAAAGCAAAAAAAGAAATTGTCAAAACGCTGAGATTCGACGCTGAGGGGAATGCCCTTGCAACTGGTTATCGAAAGAACCAAATTCTGACATGGCGAGTGAGCGACTCGGGCACAGTTGGAAAATCCAAACATATCGCCCTCCCAGGGCGTGGAAGACCTCTTGATGCCTTCCCCAACTCGGCAGGGAACCTCTTCGTCCTCTACCGCGATCGGATCGTTGAATTCGAATTGCCGCTTCGAAGAAAAGAGAAGCCGGTTCGGACCATAAGAACCGACTCTCCGGCTCACAGCAAGTTGGTAGCTCTTTCGAATGGAACCATTTTCGTCATTCAAGGCGATAGCAGTTATGTCCCGATTGAGGTCTTCGACCCGAACCAGTCGGGTGTTGTGGAACCAGCGCGGACGATACTCATCGACTCGGCGCTGTCATCAAATCAGTACGCAAACGACATCGCGCTTACACCCGATGGACGGGTGGCCGTTGCCTACTGGGCAACGGGGGTCGCCCTGTTTGACGCCAACGCGAGCGGCATTTCGCTAACTCCCGAGACCTGGTACCCCCAAGAGGAGCCTTTGCAAAACATACAGGGTGTCGACTTTGGGCCGAACGGTGTGATGGGCATAGCGGATTATGACTCGCCCACTTCGGTCAAAGTGTTTTTCGAGGAGTGATGTCCTTATCGCACGATCCGCTCTGGCCCCGAGCCGGTGGTTGGCACGTGTCCGACGGGTCAGTTGACTTCGGAATCATTGGTGTCCCGACGTTTTCCACGTCGCTGACACCGGGTTCCACGAATCTCACGCCGTCCGCTGTGCGCGAGGTTTTGCCTCGGTATTCCGAGGCGTTCATCGCGGACGGCGAGACTCAAACGGGTGCTCGTTTGTCGCGACACGACTTCGGTGATGTCACGAACCCGGACGGGGACGAAGCGGGCGCGATCCGGGTCATTAGCGAGGCCGTAGCCCGTACTCGGCTGCTGGTCGCGATTGGTGGTGACAACGCCCTGACGGCCCCCGTGGCGGCCGCGGGTTGGGGTGACCGAGTCGCCACGGCAGGGCTCATCACGGTCGACGCCCACCTCGATGTTCGAGACGGCGTGAGCAACGGTTCACCCGTTCGACGATTGGTCGAAGAATTCGGGGTCGACCCGTCGCGAGTGGTCCAAATCGCGATTGCCGACTTTGCCAACTCGACCGAATACCTCGGTCGGGTGCGCGATTGGGGGGTGACGGTGATTACCCGTGACGACGTCGCTCGTCGCGGAGTCAACGCGGTCGTTCACGAAGCACTCGCCATCGCCGGTGCCGACGGTGGACCAATTCACGTCGATCTCGACATTGATGCGTGTGATCGCTCGGTTGCTCCGGCCTGTCCCGCGTCAATCCCGGGCGGACTCAGTGCCTACGAAATGCGCCAATTCGCGCGTGGATTCGCGCGGGACGATCGTGTCGTCACGATCGACTTGGCTGAGGTGGACGCGGCCGCTGATACGGCGGACGGTCGAACTGTTCGACTCACCGCACTGTGCGTGCTCGAAGCCCTTGCGGGTTTAGCGGAGCGCTAACTCCACACGGTGCGGACGAGGTTCATCCCGGGTCGATACGCGAGGTGAATGTGGTTGGGCGCGTCGAGCTCGACGACGTGGGCGCGGGAGCCGACCGCGAGGTTCCCGATGGTCGGGTCTCCCAGCGACGCCGCACCACCCGCGGTCGCAGCCCACAATGCTTCGGTGGGGGTCATGCCCATCTCGCGCACCGCGATGGCGATACAGAACGACATTGACGACGTGTAGGACGACCCCGGGTTGCAGTTGGTCGCGAGTGCTACGGTGACGCCCGCGTCAATGAATCGTCGAGCGTCGGGGTAGGGCTGACGCGTCGAGAAGTCGGATCCTGGCAACAATGTCAGCACAGCTCCCGACTTATTCAACGCGTGCACGTCGACGTCCGTCACGAACGTTCCGTGGTCGATGCTCGCTACCCCGGATTCAATCGCCATCTGGACGGATGTGGACGGTCCGAGTTGCGCAGCGTGAATGTGTGTCCGCAATCCGCGCTCCGCACCCGCCGCGAGGATTCGACGGGACTGGTCAACGGAAAACGCGCCGTCCTCGCAAAACACGTCGATGCCGGTGACGTGCGGGGCGACCCCGTCGAGCATCTCGTCACACACCAGTTCCACGTAGGTGTCCGTGTTTCCGCGGTGTTCATCGGGGACAACATGAGCACCGAGGAACGTCACGTGTTCGGTGAACTCCCGAGCGATACGAGCGAGGCGTACCTCGTGTTCGACGGTCAACCCGTAGCCGGTCTTGATTTCGACCGTTGTCGTGCCTTGGGCCCGCATTTCGGCAATTCGCCCGCGAATCAGTTCGCGTAATTCCTCATCCGATGCTGCCCGCGTTGCCGAAACAGTCGTGGCAATCCCACCCGCCGTGTAGGGCGTACCGCTCATTCGGGCGGCGAATTCGAGCGACCGTTCACCGGCGAAAGCGATGTGCGTGTGCGAATCCACGAATCCCGGGACCACACAGCGTCCGCCGACGTCGACAACCTCGGTTCCGTTGCCGGCGCGAGGCGATGCGTCCTGGTCGGTGCCCACCCAGGTGATCACACCGTTGTCGAATTCGATCGCGGCGTCGTTCAGAATGCCGAAACGGTCGCCCCACTTCGGGTCGTTCGTGACGAGTTCGCCGATGTTGCGCAGCAGGGTGGTCATGACGTCAGGCTACTCAAATCTCCCACATCGGAACGCGAAGACCGCGTTCGCGGGCGACCTCGTCGGCGCGTTCGTAACCCGCATCGACGTGACGCATGACGCCCGAGCCCGGGTCGTTGACGAGAACACGCGAGACCTTTTCCGCGGCGAGGTCGGTACCGTCGACGACGAGCACCTGTCCGCTGTGGATGGAGCGTCCGATGCCAACACCGCCACCGTGGTGGAGTGACACCCACGTGGCGCCGCTGGCGGTATTGAGCAGCGCGTTGAGCAGCGGCCAATCTGCAATCGCGTCGCTGCCGTCGAGCATGGCTTCGGTTTCACGATACGGGGAGGCGACTGAGCCCGAATCGAGGTGATCGCGACCGATGACGATGGGCGCGCTGACCTCGCCGTTCTTCACCATCTCGTTGAACCGCAGTCCCGCGAGGTGGCGCTCTTTGTAGCCGAGCCAGCAGATGCGCGCGGGCAACCCCTCGAAGTGGACTTTGTCGCCCGCCTTGGTGATCCAGCGCTTCAAGTGCTCGTCGTCCGGGAACAGCTCGAGAATCGCCTTGTCGGTTGCGGCGATGTCAGCCGGGTCACCGGACAGTGCCACCCACCGGAAGGGACCCTTGCCCTCGGCGAATAGCGGGCGGATGTAGGCGGGCACGAATCCAGGGAAATCGAAGGCGCGGTCGTAACCACCCAGTTCGGCTTCGCGGCGGATCGAGTTGCCGTAGTCGAACACCACGGCACCCTTGTCTTGAAACTCCACCATCGCCTTGACCTGCTTGGCCATGGCCGCCCGCGACCGAAGTGTGAATCCTTCGGGATCTTTGGCGGCGTCCGCGAGCCAGTCGGCGACGGACTCGCCCTCGGGCAGGTACGACAGGGGGTCGTGGGCGCTGGTCTGGTCGGTGACGATGTCAATCGCGACGCCGCGCTCGAGCATCTCGGGGAACACGGTGGCCGCGTTGCCGACGAGCCCAACCGACCGCGCGATCTTCTTGTTTTTAGCGTCGAGCGCGCGTTCGATAGCGACGTCGATGTCGTCCGTCATCTCGTCCAGATAGCCGTGGTCGACGCGGCGCTGAAGTCGTTCGGCGTCGACATCGACGATGAGCACCGCTCCGTCGTTGAGCGTGACCGCAAGGGGTTGCGCGCCGCCCATGCCGCCGCATCCGCCGGTCAGGGTCAGCGTTCCCGCGAGCGTCCCGTTGAACTTCTCGCGCGCGACCGCGCCGAACGTTTCGTAGGTGCCCTGCAAAATCCCCTGGGTGCCGATGTAAATCCACGACCCGGCGGTCATCTGCCCGTACATTGTGAGACCCTCCGCCTCGAGTTTCCTGAATGCGGGCCAGTTCGCCCATTCCCCGACGAGGTTGGAATTCGCGATGAGAACACGGGGAGCCCACTCGTGCGTCGTGAAGATGCCGACAGGCTTGCCGGACTGGACGAGAAGGGTCTCGTTGGACTCGAGCGTGTCAAGCGCGTGCACGATGGCGTCGAACGCTTGCCAGTTGCGCGCGGCACGACCCGTTCCGCCATAGACAACCAAGTCGTCGGGGCGCTCGGCCACATCGGGATCCAGGTTGTTCATGAGCATCCGCTTGGCGGCTTCGGTTGACCAGTGCTTGGCCGTGATGGTGCTGCCACGCGCGGCGCGCACAACGCGCGGCTCGTGTCCGGGGACGGATCCGCCGACGGGAATGATGCTCATGGTTCTGTCCTTTACTGGAGGGGGCCGGTGGTGGCTTCGGCAATGGTAAGAATGCGTCGAGACTGAACGAGTTCGACGACCGCGTCGATTTCAGGAGAAAGGAAGCGGTCGGGACCGGGTCCGCCACTCGCCTGGTTGACGACGTCGATCACCGGCTGTGTCGCCGAGGACCCCGACGCGTCGCGCATTGCCGCCCCGCGAGCGGCGGTGAGCAGTTCAATTGCGAGGACCCGGGACAGCCCGTCGATTGCGCGTCGAAGTTTCCGGCCGGCCGCCCACCCCATTGACACGTGGTCTTCCTGCATCGCGGACGACGGGATCGAATCCACCGACGCGGGCACGGCCAGCCGCTTCAGCTCGCTCACGATTCCGGCGGCGGTGTATTGGGCGATCATGAGGCCGCTGTCGACGCCCGCCTCGTGGGCGAGGAACGGGGGGAGCCCGTGACTGCGTGCCTTGTCGAGAAAACGGTCAACCCGCCGCTCGCTCATCGAGGCGACGTCGGCGACGGCGATAGCGAGAAAGTCGAGCACGTACCCGATCGGTGCACCGTGAAAATTCCCGTTCGATTCGACTCGATAGTCCAGCGTGACGACGGGGTTGTCAATCGCCGAGGCGAGTTCCTGGCGCGCGACGCGCTCGGCGTGGTCGACGGTGTCGCGGGCGGCGCCGTGGACCTGCGGGGCACATCGAATCGAATAGGCGTCTTGAACGCGGGTGTCGTCCGGGCCGGCGTGACTGGCGACGAGTGGGCTGTTGGCGAGGAGGGCGCGAACATTTGCCGCCGCAGCGCGCTGCCCGGGGTGCGGGCGAAGCGCCTGGAGGTCATCGGCGAACACGCGGTCCGTGGCGAGCAGGCCTTCGACCGAGATGGACAACGAGATGTCGGCCACGCGCAGTAGGTGGCGCAGGTCGTCAATCGCCATGACCAACATCGCGGTCATGCCGTCGGTGCCGTTGATGAGCGCAAGGCCTTCCTTTTCGCGCAGCTCGACGGGCGCGATTCCAGCCGCGTCCAGCGCGGTGCGGGATTCCATCGCTATGCCCGCTGCGTCACGCACCCGACCTTCGCCCATCAGTGCGAGTGCGCAGTGGGACAGGGGTGCGAGGTCTCCCGAGCAACCGAGTGACCCGTATTCAAAAACGATGGGAGTGATACCGGCGTTGAGCATGTCCGCGTAGGTTTCGACGACAACGGGTCGAACCCCGGTGCGACCGGTCATGAGAGTCGAGAGGCGCTGAACCATCAGTCCGCGGATCACCTCGGTTTCGATTTCCGGACCGGTTCCCGCCGCGTGCGAACGGATGAGGGACCGCTGCAGTTGCACCCGCTGGTCGTCGGGGATGAATTGGGTGGCGAGGGCACCAAAGCCGGTCGAGATGCCGTAGTGCGGTTCCGGATCCGTCGCGAGTGCCTCAATTGCGGCGCGTGTCTGGGCGACGGCGAGGACCGCCGCGGGGTCGAGCTCGATTCTCTGTCCGTGCCGCGCGATGCCGATCAACTCATTTTCGGACAGGGGACCCGAACCGATGACGACACTGTTGGTGACCATGCTTCGATTACACACTAGCGCGGGCGGCGCGGGCAGGGTCGCAACCGATAATCTGTCTGGTATGCCAGACAAAATTCAGGTGCCCGCCGCCGACGCGACCCTGCGGATCCTCAGCTTCCTCGCGCGTCAACGCGGAAGCGTTCCTGCCGGAACCATCGCCACCGCGCTCGAACTACCCCGGTCGACCGCGTACCACCTGCTCTCGACCCTGCTCGACCACGGCTACGTCGTCAACGGGGATCGGCGCTGGGCGCTCGGGGTGCGCGCCCACGACCTGGGAACCGGCTATGTTCGGCAAGAGCCGCTGGCGTTGGTCGGGCGCAACCTGGTGACGCGGCTCGCCGACTCGGTTGGCGAGAACGCGCATCTCGCGGTGCTGCACGGGCGCGATGTTGTGTACGTGGTCGAAGGGCGCGCGCCGGGACGTCCGTCGTTGGTGTCCAACGTCGGGGTCAGGCTGCCCGCTCACCTCACCGCGAGTGGTCGGTCGATGCTCGCGTTGATGTCGACGGATCAGGTGCGGGCGTTGTACCCCGATGATGCCTCGTTGACAGAGCGCGGGGACGTGTCGGTGACGCGTCGCCAGCTACAGGCGTTGCTGCGTTCGGCACGCGATCGCGGGTTCGCGTTCGAGAACGGTGAAATCACTCCAGGGTTCGCGTCCATCGCAGTTCCAGTGGTGGACCGGATCGGCTGGCCGTTGGCCGCCATCGCGGTGACGTTTGTCGAGGGTCAAGCCGACCAACAGGCTCTCGCCCACTCCGCGCGGAACGTCGCTACTGAAATCTCGCGCCGACTTCGGGTCTAGTCCCGATGATGGAATGATGGGGTGATGGATTCACTCTCGCGACATGAAGATTACGGACAGTCGGCTCTCCACGAAGCAGACATGCTGGACGATCCGTTCGAGCAACTTGCACTGTGGCTGTCCGAGGCGGAAAAGGCCGAGATATACGAACCGAACGCCTTTGTGCTCGGCACCATCGACGCATCGGGAAAGCCGACGGCCCGAACGGTTCTGCTCAAGGGACTCGACCACGGACTGTTGTTCGCCACCAACTATCTGTCGCGCAAAGGCGAGGCCATCGGCGGCAGCGCGGATGTGACCGCGGTGTTCGGCTGGTATTCGATGTACCGGCAGGTGCTCGTCGAGGGCCGAGCCGAGCGCGTGAGCGGCGACGAGTCGGACGACTATTTCGCCACCCGCCCGAGGGGTTCTCAGGTGGCAGCCTGGGCCAGCAACCAATCGAAGCCGATCGAATCACGCGCCGCACTGGAAGAACAATTCCACGCCGCCGACGAGCGCTTCGAGGGTGATGGCGACGTCCCGCGCCCCGACTTTTGGGGAGGATTTCGCATTGTCCCGACGCGGATGGAATTCTGGAAAGGCCGGTCGAATCGCATGCACGATCGCATTGTGTTCGAGCGGGTCGGTGACAACTGGTCGGTGACGCGACTTCAGCCTTAGGGAATATTCACCAGACGCACCGATTGGGAATTGACATGACGACAAACGTGCAGGCAATCAAGTTCGGGCTCGACACATTCGGGGACATGACCGTCGACGACCAGGGAATCCCTGAGTCGGCTGGAACGGTGATTCGAAACCTGGTTGAGCAGGCCGTATTGGCGGATTCGCTCGGCATCGATGCAATCACCATCGGTGAACACCACCGCGCCGACTTTGCGGTGAGTGCGCCGGACACCGTCCTCGCGGGAATCGCCACGCGAACGTCACGCATCACGCTCGGTTCTGGCGTCACCGTGCTGTCCAGTGAAGACCCTGTTCGGGTCTACCAGCGGTTCGCGACAATCGACGCTCTGTCCAGCGGGCGCGCGGAAATCACAGCGGGTCGCGGGTCCTTCACTGAATCATTTCCGCTATTCGGATTCGACCTGTCCGATTATCACCAGTTGTTCGAAGAAAAACTCGAACTGCTTGTCCAACTGCTCGACGAAAAACCCGTCACGTGGTCCGGCCGAACACGGGCGGGGCTCGACAACCAGGACGTATTCCCGAAAACCGAACGGGGACGCCTGGGCCTCCGTGTCGGAGTCGGCGGCAGCCCGGAATCGGTTGTGCGCGCGGCGCGACTCGGCATTCCGTTGGCTCTCGCCATTATCGGTGGCGACCCCGCCCGCTTTGCCCCGTATTCGCGGCTGTATCACGACCAGCTCGAATCCTTCGGGCGCGGGCCGCTCCCGATTTCCATTCACTCGCCCGGGCACATCGCGAAAACGGACGAGCAGGCGATCGAAGAATTGTGGCCGAACTATCTCGACTCGTTCGGCCGAATCGGCCGAGAACGCGGATGGGGTCCCATCACCAAAGACCACTACCTGGACGAGGTGCACCACGGTTCGCTCTATGTCGGGTCACCCGAGACGGTTGCGCGCAAAATCGCGAACGCTATTCGTGCGGTCGGAGTTCAGCGCTTCGACCTCAAGTATTCGAACGGACCGATGCCGCACTCGCAATTGATGTCATCCATCGAACTCTATGGATCGACGGTGATTCCGTTGGTTCACGACATGCTGGCGACGTCAAAGCCAGAACCCGTCGTCGCGGGTTAGATTTCGGGTTTGGGTCGGTCCATCAGCCCTGCCGCACTGAACTTTTCTGCCAGCTCGGCGCCATTGTGTCCATAAACCCACGTCAAACCCGGAACCGGGTCGGGATGCGAGATAGGCGCACCGGCGAGCACCGCTTCAGGTCCTGAAAGACGACGGATTCCAACCCCCAGCACGTTGTCGGGATGACGCCGCGCGAAGTCGCCGTAGGTGGTCTCGTCGTGTTGCCCGTCGTCGCCGATCAGCACCCATTTGATGTTGGGGAACTTGGTCACCAAACGGTCGAGGCTTTTCACCTTGTGTTCGCGGCCACTGCGAAAGAACCGCTCGGGGGTCGCGCCCCAATCCGTGAGCAACAGCGGGCCGCGGGGGAACATGTGACGTGAAAGAAAACGCTCCAGCGTCGGAGCAACGTTCCACGGCCCCGTCGAAAGATAGACGACCGGGGCGTCGGGGTAGCGGTCGGCCAGTTTGGTGAGAAACACCGCCATGCCCGGCACGGGCCGGCGCGCGTGCTCGTCCAGAACGAACGTGTTCCACGCGGCAAGGAGCAGTCGGGGAAGTGCGGTCACCATCACGGTGTCGTCGATGTCACAGACGATTCCGACTCGGGCTCGCGAGTCGACGATTCGAACGTCGCTGGAGGCCCAGCCCGTTCCCTTGTTGACCCGAAGCAAAACGGTGTGCGAACCGACCGGCAAGGAAATCGGGAGGCCTTCGTCGATTACACCGCCACGGTCGCTCCGAACGGTGAACTTTTTGTCCCCGATTTTGACTTTGACTTTGGTGTGCGCGACGGGCACGCCGAGAAAGGCACGCCACCCTCGGACGTATTTTCGAACCTTGTGCGTTGTTGGATCGGGATGGATGTACAGCACGCGTGCCAAAATTCGAACCGACTGCGTCGAACCGTACCCGCGAAATGCGACTACCGTTGGAAGCTTCCCCGTCAGCCGCGCGATTCGGCCTCGAAACGCGGTGTAGGCATCTTCAATTCGAGCGGCGATATGCATCGTCGCGGGGGGAGTGGGTCTGTCCGGCATCGTGCTCAACATTACCGTTTCGCCAAACACGACGGTTGTTCACCAAGTTGTTGATTTCTCAGGCAGTTCTTACACTTACTCAATACCATTAGAACCAAAGGTATAAATGCTTCAAGAAGTCAACCTCATTGAACCGACGAAGGGAGAACGGCGTGGCAATCGTCCATGTTCCAGCGAGTGAAGAACTACTCAAGACCGAACTGCTCACCAACACGCCCGTTCAAGCGCGCAGCAACGCCCGCCTGACGGCGTTGTTGGACGCCACTGCGGCGGTCACCCAGGACAAAGGGTACGAAAACCTCACGACCGCCGACGTTGCGAAAGAAGCGGGCGCGTCGATCGGGACGGTCTACCGGTATTTCAAAGACCGGGTGCGAATTCTGAGGGCCCTCTCCGTCCGGAACTTCGAACGCGCAAATAATCGGTTTGTCGAGGCAGTCGGTGACCCCGCGGTCGCAACCGCACCGGCCGCCATCGTCGCGTTTTTCGACCTGTACGTTGACATGTTCCGCACCGAACCCGGATTTCGTTCCTTGCGTCTCGGAGATGTTCTGGATGTCCGCAAGTACGAGGACGACTCCGACAAGAACATCATCCACACCCGGACGTCCGAGCCGCGCTCGCGGATTGCCGCGCGCACGATGTCTGCGGTTCTCCACGACAAGTTCGGATCAACAGACAATGACGCCACCGTGCTGCATCTGGAAAAAACAATGATTGTCGTCGACGCCTATCTGGACCGGGCGTTCCGCGACAGCGAATCAGGCGACCCTCGTTTCATCGAGGCCGCTCGCGAGACCGTGGCCGAACTGGCAGGGCAATACGCCTAATCAGTCCTTGTCGTCATCGTGGTGCGTGTAGCGTTTCAGTGATTTCTTGACGATCGCCATAATCACGATGAACAGGGCGATGATTCCGACAAAGATGTAGCCGGCGAAGTGGAGGCTCCCACTCAATTCGTCAAAGGTGAGCGCTGCGGTGTGGCCGACCGTCACGTAGGTCGCCGCCCAGATAATGCACGCTGGTGAGGTCCACAGCATGAACCGGCGGTACTCCATTCCCGTGAGGCCCGCGGTCAGCGGAACGAGGCTGTGGAGGACCGGTAGAAAACGCGAGATGAAAATCGCCCAGCCACCGCGGTGTTCGAGAAAGCGTTCCGCCGCCCGCCAGTTTTTGTGCCCGATCCATTTCCCGACGCGGGACTTTTGGATGGCGGGGCCAAAGGCGTGACCGAGTGCAAAACCGATGCTCTCCCCGAGGAGCGACCCAGCGATAATTGCCGCGATGAGAACAAAGTACTCGGTGTCCGATTGGATTCCGGTCGCCGCCAACAGAACCACGGTGTCGCCCGGAATCACAAGTCCTATGAGCACGCTCGTCTCAAGCATGATGGCCAATCCCGCAAGTCCCACCCGAAGGGCCGGGTCGATGCTTCCGACGCTTGCGAGAAACCACTCGAGGAACGCGTTCATAGGGGAAACACTACCCGTCGGTTCTGGACATACTCTGTGCGCCAGGATTCCGCTCGTCCTGGTTCGATATGCAGTGTCGGTCCGTTCCGCCACTCGGTTGCCACACGTATTCCGTGGAGCGCCGACAGCACCCACACCTCGGCGCCCTCGATTTCGTCGGGACGCGTTCGGGAGACAGCGACGGGTGTGCCAGTTGATCGCGCGTGATCGATCACCAGGCTCTCGGTGACTCCCGGCAGGCGAGCAATCGATGGGTCGACAACGTGGAGCGACTCGCCCAACCACCACACGATGCTCGACCACGCGCCTTCGGCGATGTGTCCGTCGCTGTCGACGATGATGGCCTCGCCCACTGCGAGCTCGGTCCGAAGTGCGCCGAGCGCCTCGGCGTTGGGGCCTTTCACGGTCGGTGTGGTGCGCGGGTCGCGCGGTGCCGTCGCGAGTGTCGCGTGGGTCAGTGGCTCTGGCGCTTCTCGAACCCGCAGTCGCAGTAGCGGTCCGCCGTCGTCGATTGCCTCGATGCGCGGGAACCACCGACCCTTTCTCGGCAGAGCGGCGAGTGCCGCGCGCGCGAACGAGTCGATGTCGAGTTCGGGAAAGGCGTGCCGCACACTGCCGGTGAAACGATCGATGTGACGTTCCAATCCAGCCACGGCACCATCGACCATGAGCCACGAGTCGGCAACGCGAACGCTGCCCGCGTCCTGTTGTGGCGTCGGGTCGTCCACGAGCGCGCTGCCCGTCCAACGGAAGGTTCGCGTGTCGACCATAGGGTTAAGGGTATGGCAGAGGGGTTCGTTAGGCAGGCGATCGATGTTCGGGTCGACCCCGTTGTCATTTTCCGCGAACTCATCGGCAATCGCGACGGCGGTTTCTGGCTCGACGATTCGCTCGGCCATGCCGTGTCGTATCTCGGGGTGGGTGTGCCCGTTGCCACGGCTGACCCGTTCGCCGAATTCGACCGTGCCGGCGCCCTTCCGGTTTCTCGAATCGGGTGGGTGAGTTACGGGGAACGGGTGGCCACGATGGGTGTGAGTGCCACACCCGATACTCAGCCACGCACGGGGATGCTCGACGTTTCACTCGCAATTGAGATCAACCACCGCGACAACAGCATGTCCGTGATCGGCGCTGAGCGAAACACGTCCTTTGACGAATTGCTCGCGGCTGTCTCTGCGCTCGCCGGGGTGACAGCGCCGAAAACGGCCAGTCCGCCTGCGCGAACCGCGGTGTGGCGTGACGATCCGCGCGATTACGCCTCTCTCATAGAAACCTGTCTCGAGCACATTCGGGAAGGGGATGCCTATCAACTGTGCCTGACAACCGGGGTGCACGTCGGCGGTGAGATCGATGTGGTCGACACCTATTGTGCGCTTCGCACCATCGCACCGACGCGCCACGCCGCGTTCTTACGGATTGGGAACATCGCGCTTCTCAGTGCGTCTCCAGAGACATTCCTTACCGTGCACGGGCGACTCGCGTCGACGAGCCCGATCAAGGGCACGCGCCGGCGAAGTGACGACCCCGCAGAGGACCGCCGACTCAAAACCGAACTCGAAACGTCCGAAAAAGAACGCGCCGAAAACCTCATGATTGTCGATCTCTGCCGAAACGACCTGTCCAGGGTGTGCGAACCGGGTTCCGTCACCGTGACATCCCTGAACCGAATTGAAACCTATTCGACCGTTCACCAACTCGTCAGCACCGTGACGGGCGAGTTGCGGGTCGACTGTTCCGCGGGCGATGCGGCGCGGGCGTTGTTTCCGGCGGGGTCCATGACCGGCGCGCCGAAGCAGAGCGCGGTCGAGATTCTCACTCGCCTGGAAACCGCCGAACGCGGAATCTATGCCGGTGCGTTCGGATTCGCCGGTGCGGGGAACCTGTCGTTGGCGATGACCATCCGCACGATTGTGGTCGATCCAGGCGGCGCACACATCGGTGTGGGCGGGGGAATCACATCGGGATCTCGTGCCGATGAGGAAATCGCCGAAGTCGGCATCAAAGCCGCGGCACTGCTCGCCGTCCTCGGCGCGACACCGAACCCCTACCTCGGCACGGAATAGAATAGGCGTGGCGCTGATGTGCGCCCGGCGAAAGGTTTCTGTGGACGAGAACGAATACGATTTTCGTCGGATTGAGGCGAAGTGGGCTCCGCTCTGGGAGTCGGAACGCCCGTTCGACGTGCCGTTCGGAGACGACCCGCGCCCCCACAAATACATCCTCGACATGTTTCCGTACCCGTCGGGGGACCTGCACATGGGTCACGCCGAGGTCTATGCACTCGGGGACGTTCTGGCCCGCTACTGGCGTTTGCGCGGGTACCAGGTCCTTCACCCCATCGGGTGGGATTCGTTCGGGCTTCCGGCCGAGAACGCGGCGATCAAGCGCGGCGTGAACCCGCGCGACTGGACCTACGAGAACATCGCGCAGCAACGCGCGTCGATGAAGCGTTACGCGGCGTCGTTCGACTGGTCACGTGTTCTACACACCTCGGACCCCGAGTACTACAAGTGGAACCAGTGGTTGTTCCTCGAGTTGTTCAACAAGGGTCTCGCGTATCGCAAGGACTCGTGGGTCAATTGGGATCCGGTCGACCAAACCGTTTTGGCGAACGAACAAGTCTTGCCCGACGGAACCAGCGACCGCAGCGGCGCCATGGTCGTGAAGAAAAAGCTGACCCAGTGGTACTTCCGCATCACGGATTATGCCGATCGCCTCCTCGCCGACCTCGACCGACTCGAGGGTGCGTGGCCGGCCAAGGTGCTCACGATGCAACGGAACTGGATCGGCCGTTCCCGCGGTGCTGAGGTCGAGTTCGCGATTGACGGGAGTGACCGCACGATTCCCGTGTTCACGACGCGCCCCGATACCCTGTTCGGCGCGACGTTCATGGTTGTTGCCCCCGATTCCGATCTCGCGAGCGAACTAGTGGCGGGCGCCGACCCCGCCCTGCGGATGGGTTTTGTCGCGTACCTCGAACAGGTTCAGAAGAAGACCGAAATCGAACGTCAAGACGCGACGCGGGACAAGACCGGGGTTTTCCTCGGTCGGTTTGCCATCAATCCAGTGAACGGCGAGCGGGTACCGATCTGGACGGCCGACTACGTTCTCGCGGATTACGGCTCCGGTGCGATTATGGCCGTTCCCGCGCACGATCAGCGCGACCTCGATTTCGCCCTCAAATACGATTTACCGGTTCGGGTCGTCGTGGACGTTCCGTCCGAGGAACCGCTCGACCCCGCAACCACCGGTGTTGCGGCGACCGGGGATGGCCCGCACATCAACTCGGGACCGCTCGACGGACTCAATAAGGCCGAGGCGATTGTGGCGTCCGTCGAGATGTTGGAAAAGGCGGGTGCAGGAAAAGGCGCGACCACCTACCGCCTGCGCGACTGGTTGATTTCACGCCAGCGCTTTTGGGGAACCCCGATTCCGATCATTCACGGAGCGGATGGGGCCGAGATTCCCGTGCCGTCCGACCAATTACCGGTGCTGTTGCCACCCACCGACGGTCTGGATCTTCGACCGAAGGGGTCGTCACCACTGGGCGCGGCGACCGATTGGGTGAACGTTCCCGACCCGCGTGACGGGTCGCCGGCTCTGCGTGATGCGGACACGATGGACACCTTCGTCGATTCGTCCTGGTATTTCCTGCGATTCCTGTCACCCAACGATGACACCCGCGCCTTCGACGTTGACGCGGTGAAGAGATGGGCACCCGTCGACCAGTACGTCGGTGGGGTAGAGCACGCGATCCTCCACCTGTTGTACGCACGGTTCATCACGAAGGTTTTGTTCGACCTCGGGTACCTCGACTTCGACGAGCCGTTCACCGCGTTGCTCAATCAGGGAATGGTCATTCTGGACGGGGCCAAGATGTCCAAGTCGAAGGGCAACATCGTGTTCTTTGGCGAAGAACTCGACAAGTTCGGGGTCGATGCGGTGCGCCTGACGATGGCGTTCGCCGGCCCGCCCGAAGACGACATCGACTGGCAGGACGTGTCGGTGACGGGTTCGCACAAGTTCCTCGCCCGCGCCTGGCGGGTCGCGCAGGACGTCACGAGCGCGGTCGGCGTGGATGCGTCAGGCGGTTCAGCGTCGCTGCGTCGGGTCACCCACAAATTCTTGGCGGATGTCGGTACCTCGGTCGAAAGTTACAAGTTCAATGTGGTCGTGGCGCGATTGATGGACCTCGTGAACCAACTCCGCAAGGAAATCGACTCGGGCGCGGGACCGGCGGATCCCGCCGTACGCGAGGCCGCCGAAGTCGTCGCTCTGGGCTTGTCCATGTTCGCCCCTCACGTCGCCGAGGACATGTGGTCGCTGCTGGGACACGAGCCGTTCGTCGGGCTTCAGAAATTTCCCGAGGCCGATGCCTCGTTGGTGGTCGACAGCACCGTCACGGCGGTCGTGCAGATCAACGGCAAGGTGAAGGAACGTCTCGAAGTCGCACCGACCATTTCCGAGTCGGAACTCTCGGAACTCGCGCTAGCCGCCGTCGCGAGGGTATTGACGGGCAAGACCATTCGGACGACGATTGTGCGCCCGCCGAAACTCGTCAACATCGTCACGTCGGAATAGATTCTCCACAGCCCCCTCGCGCGACCAGTCCGACCGAACCGCCTCTGGCTAACGTGGGCGCATGGTCGAATGGTTTGTCGCAGCGGTTCCCGAAAACCCGGTTTCGCGCCGAAAACTGCTCATCGCGGCGGGGGCAGGGGTGGCTGCGGTCGCACTCATCGGTTCTTTGTGGTCCAACGCGACAAGCGGGGCGGGGGAAACCGCGGTGGCGCCGCCCACCGAGGGGGTTGTGGCCGAGGGCACGCTCGCTGAGGGCGCGACGGGAACACTGTTCGTTCAGGTCGTCGGGGCGGTCATGAGCCCCGGTGTCTACGAGTTGCCGCCGGATTCGCGGGTGATGGATGCCGTGGCGTTGGCTGGTGGGCTGACCGCCAAAGCCGACCCCGCGTCAATCAACCTCGCACGAATTGTTCAGGACGGGGAACAATTGGTCATCGGGACGACCGGCGGTTCCCCGTCATCCCGAAGCGCACAACCCTCCGCGATCAACATCAACAACGCAACAATCGATGACTTCGATGAATTGCCGCGCATCGGCCCGACACTTGCTGAACGAATCGTCGCCTACCGAGACGCGAACGGGCCGTTTTCCGCGATCGACGATTTACTGGATGTACCGGGGATTGGCGACCTCACGTTGGCGGGAATGCGCGACAAAATCACCCTGTGATTCGGCACATTCCCGTTTTGGCGGCGCCCGCTGCCGCGGCGTGGTTGTTCGCCTGGTGGTTGACCAAGGACGTCGGGTACCGGCCGCCGCGCGGGCAGCTCTTTCCGTGGGTGACCGATGTCCATGCGATTTTTCTCGAGCGGGCTGGGCGCTGGGCGGGGGACGCCGGTTCACTGGTGCCGGGTCTCGTGCTCGGAAACACCGACGCAATTCCCGCGTCACTGATCGAAGCCATGCGCATCACCTCGCTCACCCACCTGATGGCGGTCAGCGGGGCAAACTGTGCGATCGTGGTCGGGCTCGCCTACGGCGTCGCGGCGTTGTGTCGCGCGCCACTCGTCGGACGGGTTGTGGCTGGGTTCCTCGCCCTGACGGTCTTTGTCGTGTTGGTCGGTCCAGAGCCGAGTGTCATCCGCTCGTCGATCATGGCCGCAATCGGGCTGGGTGTGCTGGTGTGGGGTCGACCCGTGGCAGGCGTGTCGGCTCTGTGCGCCGCAGTGGTACTGTCACTCATCGTTGATCCGACGCTGTCCCATTCGATCGGATTTGCACTCTCCGTCGCCGCGACACTGGGGTTGCTCGTCATCGCGCGCCCCTTGGCTACTGAATTGCAGCGGT
>JBIIFF010000112.1:0-3235 GCA_044237445.1 Microbacteriaceae bacterium
AGGACCATGACGGGGGCCGTTGTGACGAGCAGAAGTTCAATCACACGGGGTTTCATCAAGGCTAGGTAAAAGCCCATCCGCCGAGTAACTCTCGCGACAATACGTTTTTCCAGCGCAGGCGGGGGGCTGGATAGCGTCACGACCCCAGTCTATTCTCTGCTGACGTGCCCAAATCCCGCTAGGCTAAACGCACCACCCACCGTGCTCTGCGTGTGCCATCGTTGTCACCGCGTGAAGCGGCGAGGTGGTTTCCCGCCTCGGAGATTGGATTGCCCATGACCACGCTGAACTGGACCGAGATGGACGCGCGCGCCGTTGATACCGCGCGTCTCTTGGCTGTCGACGCTGTAGAGAAGGTGGGCAACGGACACCCCGGAACAGCGATGTCGATGGCGCCGGTTGCGTACCTGTTGTACCAGAAGGTGATGCGCCACGACCCTGCCGACGGAGGCTGGATCGGTCGTGACCGATTTGTGTTGTCGATTGGCCACTCGTCGCTAACCCAGTACACGCAGCTGTTCCTCGGCGGGTTCGGACTCGAACTGGACGACCTCAAGTCTTTTCGGACCTGGGGGTCGGCGACCCCGGGACACCCTGAGTTCGGCCACACCAACGGAGTGGAAATCACGACGGGACCGCTCGGTCAGGGGCTCGCGTCCGCCGTCGGCATGGCTTACGCGCAACGATTTGAACGCGGACTGTTCGATCCGGACGCGCCCGCTGGTTCGTCACCCTTCGACCACCACACCTTTGTCATCTGTGGCGACGGAGACATGCAAGAGGGCGTCACTGCCGAGGCGTCCTCGCTTGCGGGGCACCAACAATTGGGCAACCTCGTGGTGATTTACGATTCGAACCAGATTTCGATCGAAGACGACACCGATATCGCCTTCAGCGAAGATGTCGCGGCGCGTTACCGCTCGTACGGGTGGGACGTTCGCGAACTGTCGTGGCGGACACCCTCGGGATACGTCGAAGATGTGCCAGCTCTTCACGAGGCGATTCTGGCGGCGAAGACCGAGACACAGAAGCCGTCGCTCATTATTCTCAAGACCATCATCGGGTGGCCCGCTCCGACCAAACAAAACACGGGCAAGATTCACGGTTCGGCACTGGGTGCCGACGAGGCACGCGGCACCAAGGAATTCCTGGGGTGGGACCCCGACCTCTCGTTCGTGGTGCCCGACGGAGTGCTTGAACACACCCGCTCGTTGAAAGACCGCGCAGCGGTCCTGCGTTCCGATTGGCAGAAGAACTTCGATGCCTGGGCAACCGCCAACCCCGAGCGGGCTAGCCTCCTGACGCGCCTCGAATCCGGGTTACTTCCCGACACCATCGACGACGTACTTCCAATTTTCGAGGCCGGCACGTCTCTGGCAACTCGGGCTGCGAGCGGCACGGTGCTCAACGCGCTGGCAGGCATCATGCCAGAGCTGTGGGGCGGTTCGTCCGATCTCGCCGAATCCAATCTGACGACAATCAACGGAGCGGCATCGTTCGTCCCGACCGAACACTCGACGGCACACTGGAGCGGTGAACCGTATGGACGGGTCCTCCATTTCGGAATTCGGGAACACGCAATGGGCGCGATCCTCAACGGAATCGCGCTTCACGGACCGACCCGCGCGTACGGTGGAACGTTCCTGATTTTCAGCGACTACATGCGACCGGCTATTCGCCTAGCGGCGCTCATGAAGACACCGTCGATTTTCGTGTGGAGTCACGATTCCGTGGCTCTCGGTGAGGACGGCCCCACCCACCAGCCGATCGAGCAATTGGCGACACTTCGGGCAATTCCGGGGCTTGATGTGGTTCGGCCCGCCGACGCCAACGAAACAGCATGGGCGTGGAAATCCATTTTGGCTCGTCGCAGCGGTCCCGCGGGAATCGCGTTGTCGAGGCAGAACCTGCCCGTGTTCGAACGCGGCAAAGCGGCGACGGCCACAGATTTCGCCCCCGCCTCGCTGGTCGATAAGGGTGCGTACACGTTGATCGACTCCCCCACCGGAACCGTCGACGTCATCCTCATCGCGACCGGCTCGGAAGTCGCCATAGCGGTTGACGCGCGGGCTCTCTTGCACGACAAGGGAATCGGTGCGCGCGTTGTCTCGGCGCCCTGTCTCGAATGGTTCGACGCGCAGCCAGAAAAGTATCGCCAATCGGTGCTCCCCCCGGCCGTCTCCGCCCGAGTTTCCGTGGAAGCTGGACTGGCACTCGGGTGGTCACGATACGTCGGCGCCAACGGTTGCTCGGTGTCGATCGAGCACTTCGGAGCGTCCGCGGATTACCAGACCCTGTTCCGCGAGTTCGGAATGACCGCCGCTGCTGTGGCCGATGCAGCCGAATCCCTTATTTCCTAATCGAAAGGTTCACCCAGTGACCAGCCCCACGCAACAACTGTCCGACGTCGGAGTGTCAATCTGGCTCGACGACCTCTCGCGAGACCGCATCGAATCGGGTTCGTTGGAATCGTTGATTGTGAACCGCAACGTGGTCGGAGTCACAACCAACCCGACGATTTTCGCCGCAGCGTTGGCGACGGGAAAAACCTACGCCCCGCAGATGGCGAGGCTCGCGTCCGACGGCGCATCCGTGACCGACGCGGTGTTCGCGGCGACCTGCGATGACGTCGCAGCGGCGTGCGACATCTTCCGCTCGGTTTACGACGCAACAGCCGGGCGTGACGGTCGCGTCTCGATTGAGGTGGAACCTACGCTCGCGTTCGATGCCGCCGGAACCATCGAGCAGGCGCAGGAACTCTTTGCTCGGGTTGGGCGTGAGAACGTCATGATCAAAATCCCCGCAACGGTGGAGGGGCTCGACGCCATCACCGCCGTACTCGGCCAGGGAATCAGCGTCAACGTGACGCTCATCTTTTCGCTTGAGCGATACGCCCAGGTGATCGACGCCTATCTATCCGGCCTCGAATTGGCACAGACCAATGGGCACGATTTGTCGTCGATACATTCGGTGGCCTCGTTTTTCGTGTCGCGGGTCGACACCGAGATTGATCGTCGGCTCGTCTCCATCGGAACTGATGACGCCCTAGCACTAAAGAGCGCGGCGGGGATCGCCAATGCCCGTTTGGCCTACGAGGTGTTCGACACGTCGTTTGTCACCAAACGGGCTCAGGCGCTTATCGCGGCCGGCGCCCATCGTCAGCGTCCGTTGTGGGCCTCGACGGGGGTCAAAGACCCGAGTCTCCCCGACACGCTCTACGTGACCGAACTCGCTG
>JBIIFF010000113.1:0-3210 GCA_044237445.1 Microbacteriaceae bacterium
GACCAAGGTCGACGACATGATTCTGCCGCCGAGGGCGTTCGACGTCGGAGTGATTTCGATCGGCATGTTTGTTGACCCACACACCCCCGTGTCATGGCGCGGCCCGATGATGCACCGAACGGTGAATCAGTTTTTGTCCGACGTGCATTTCGGTGACATCGACGTGCTCGTCTGCGATCTTCCGCCCGGAACGGGCGATGTCGCGATTTCGCTCGGTCAGTTGGTTCCCACGGCGGACGTGCTGGTGGTCACCACCCCGCAAGCGAGCGCGAGCGATATCGCCGAGCGGTCCGGTCTCGTTGCGCGCCAGCTGGGGCAGCGGGTCATCGGAGTGGTCGAAAACATGAGCGACTGGACGGACGAGGTCGGCGTTACTCACACCATGTTTGGGCAGGGCGGTGGCGCCGATGTGGCGTCGCGTCTCGATGTTCCGTTGTTCGGAAATATTCCCCTCACCCCGTCGGTGATTGCGGCAGGGGACAGCGGTGTCCCCTTCGCGCTCGGTGACGCCGAGGATCCCGCCGTTCGCGCATTCGCGGACATCGTCGATCGGGTGATCGAGTCGGCGACCCCGCGGGGACGCACCTCCATCCCCTTGTCGGTGTAACCCCGACGGGGTTAGCATGGCGACATGACGACATTCGCTCGGGTTTTTCTCGCCGCGTCCCTCGCAGTGGTACTCGCGGGTTGCGCACCCACACCGACTCCCGATGTCACCGCACCGAGCGAACCGGTCGTGTCACCGACCGCTGCGCCAGAACCGCCGGTGTCAATAATCCCGTCGTCCTGTGATTTGCCCTCGATGGTCGAACTCATTGACGGTCTTGGCTTCCCCGGTGCAATCGATGTCACACCGCCGTGGGAACCCGCCGACGGAACCGACCTGAAACTTGCGCTCGACAACGGTGGAATCGCGTGCGCGTGGGGTCCGCCCGAGGCCGATGCCGGCGTGACGGTTTACTGGGTTCCGGTCACGGATGAGCTGTGGGCCGAGGCGAGCGATCTTTGGGAATCGAGTGACATGGAAGCGGTTGACGTGCCCGATTTAGCGGAGGATGCGGCCTACTTCAGCTATCTGCCGGCGAGTGGGGACAGCCTCTATCCGCGCTGGGAACTTAACGTGCGCTTTGCTGACCTCTGGATTCAGGTCGGGACGAGTTCGTGGGAAAACCCCTCGGACGGTAACGCTGTCGTTGACGCCGCACTCGACATTGCCGTTCCCTAGCGGCGACCCTGGACCCAGGCTTCTACTTCGTCGGCCGTGCGCGGGATTCCGGCAGACAGGTTTTCGGCGCCCGTTGCGGTCACCACAATGTTGTCTTCGATGCGAACTCCGATTCCGCGAAAGCGTTCCGGAACGGTCAGGTCGTCGGCCTGGAAGTACAGCCCCGGCTCGATCGTGAACACCATTCCTTCGCGGACGATGCCGTCCTTGTAAAACTCTTTGCGCGCTTGCGGGCAATCGTGGACGTCCAAGCCAAGATGATGTGACGTGCCGTGCACCATGTAGCGCCGGTGCTGCTGTCCGGTCTCGGCGAGCGATTCATCGAGTGACACAGGGAGGAACCCCCACTCACTGACGTGTCGCGCGATGACGGCCATGGCGGCCGCGTGAACCTCGCGAAAAACAATGCCGGGTTTGACCACGGCGAACGCGGCGTCGGCGGCCTCGAGAACCGCGTCGTATACGAGCCGCTGTGTTTCGCTGTACTGACCGTTGACGGGGAACGTTCGTGTGATGTCGGCGGTATACAGACTCTCGACCTCGACTCCGGCATCCATCAGGACGAGGTCGCCGTCGCGGACTGGACCGTCGTTGCGAATCCAGTGCAGCGTGCAGGCGTGATGGCCCGCGGCGGCGATGGTTTCGTAACCCACCTGATTTCCTTCGGCGCGCGCACGTCGGTTGAACGTACCCTCGATGAGGCGCTCACCACGTCGGTGTGCAACCACATCGGGAAGTGACGCGAGCACATCGTCGAACCCCATCGCCGTGGCGGCGACGGCGTGGCGGATTTCGGCGATCTCAAATTCATCTTTGACGAGTCGTTGTTCGCTCTGGAACTGGGCGAGTTCGTCGTCACGCCAATCCCCGACACCACGTGCCGCATCGATGCGTTCGGTCAACGGCGCATCGGCCTCGCGAATGATTACCCACGTGTCGTCGGCACCCTCGATGATTTCGTCGAGGTCCGCGAGCGAACGCGTGGGAATACCCAATTCGGTGGAAACGGCGGTGGGGGTTGGCCGGGGACCGATCCAGAATTCTCCGATGTCCGCGTCAGCGTAAAACTCTTCCGTGCCGCGACCCGCGGGGAAACGGTAGTAGACCGTCGCGTCGTGACCCTCACCGTTGGGGGTGAGGACGAGCACAGAATCCGGGACGGTGTCGGAACCCCAACCGGAAAAATACGTGAATGCGGAATGGGCGCGATAGGGGAAATGAGTGTCGTACGAGCGGACGAGCATGGGTCCGGCCGGAAACACGAGAGTGTGACCCGTGAACGCGGCGGACAGCGAGGCCCGACGCACCGCACAGTACGGGACTTGCTCGCGGGCGACGACGACGGTCTCGGGTGCATCCGCCCAGTCGCCCGAGATGAACGCGTGAAACGCAGAGTTTTCCGGCGTGGTGGAACGATTCACATTTCGCGGAGTGGCGTCTTTCGTCATCACGTTAGTCTGCCACGCCGCGAAACTATGCTGGCACTATGACTTCTCCGCTAATCGACCTTCATTTGCATTCGACCTGTTCGGACGGTGTCGAGTCACCGACGCGGGTGATGGAGGTCGCGCACGCTCAGGGTCTCGACGTCGTCTCGTTGACGGACCATGACACAACTGCCGGATGGGACGAGGCCCGCGACGCCTGTGCGCGATTGGCAATGACCTGGGTTCCGGGAATCGAATTTTCGGCGTCGCTCGAGGGCGATTCCGTTCACTTGCTCGGTTATCTCGTCGATCCGACGTTTCCCGACTTGGTCGAGGAAGCGGGCAAGACTCGGGATGACCGAGTGTGGCGATTCGAGTCGATGGTCTCGAAGATTTCAGCTGACTTTCCCGCCCTCACCCTCGATTTTGTTATGACGTTTCACACCGAGGGTGGCACGCTCGGGCGTCCGACCATCGCGCGTGCTCTGCTGGAACTCGGAGTGGTGGGGTCGGTGAGCGAGGCGTTTGACGAGATTCTCGCGCCGGACAACGAAAAGT
>JBIIFF010000114.1:0-3199 GCA_044237445.1 Microbacteriaceae bacterium
TCGTCCATCCCTTGCGGCGGAACACCACGACGGACAGCATCGGGTCACGAACCAGTTCGAGATGGTCGCTCTCGCGAATCACCTGGGCGATTTCCTGGGCCACGATGTTGTTCGACTCGATTGCCTCGCGATACGCCGCGACCCCGTGAGTGGCGAGAGAGAACCACAGCGGCAGTCCGCGCGCGCGACGGGAAAGGTGCACCGCAAAGTCAGAGGGGTTCCATTCGTCGGTGTCGGTGAGGATATCGAGGTAGGACGCGTGCTGCGTGTGTGCAGCGCGGGCGATTGCAGGGTTTCGATAAATCAACGCGCACGAATCGTACGGCGCATACAGCCACTTGTGCGGATCGACGATGAACGAATCGACGCCCTCAATTCCATCGAAAAACTTTTTGGTGGACGCGGCGAACATCCCGGCAATTCCATACGCACCGTCAACGTGCACCCACACGTTGTGCTTTTTGCCGGTGGCAACAACACTCCCGATGTCGTCCACAATTCCAAAGTTTGTCGTTCCGCCCGTGGCAACAATGGCAAAGATTCCGTCCCAATCGTCGCCAACTGCTGTCTCGATGTCGGCTCCCCTCATGCGACCGTCTGCGGCGACCGGCACAACCACGACATCGACGTCCATCACGCGTCCACATTGGACCACGGACGAGTGCGCCTCGTCGGACGTGACAAACCGCCACCGTTCGGGGCGAGGCAGCCCGGCCTCGGTGCGACGGCGCTCGGCGTCGAACCGCGCGGCGACCAAAGCCGAGAGGTTTCCGTTGGTTCCACCCGAGACGAACACTCCTCCCGCCGATTCAGGCAACCCGGCTTCTTTCGCAAGGAACTTCAGCACCTCGTTCTCGGCGTAGATTGCGCCGGCACCTTCGAGCCACGACCCTCCGAACAGGCACGACGCCGACACCACGAGGTCGAACAGAATCGACGCTTCTGTTGGAGCGACCGGAATAAACGCGACCATCGACGGATTGTCGGTCGACATCGACGCGGGGGCCAGAATGTCTCCGAACAGCGTCATCGCGGTGTCGCCACCGATGCCCTTTTCCGTGATCGTGTCCGGCATGAGTGCCCGAAGTTCCGTGAACGGCATCCCTTTGTCGAGCGGCGGCGGATCCATCTGCATCCGCTCGCGGGTGTAATCAAAAATGCGTTCGCGAAGAACCGCCGTTTCGGCGTCGTGGATGTGCATTCGCAGTGGATCGGACATGGCGCCTCCGTTGAAGTGAACAGCAACACTGTACGGCCGAAACGCGCGATACGACAGTCCATTGCGTTTTTTTCGACCCAAATCGGCGCTTTCCTGCGTCCGAACCCCTTTTGACGCACCGAAAACTGTTTACTGCGGCCCTCGGCGGAATAAAAGCCCCGTTTAGCGGAAGGACACCGTGGCCAACGCTGCGCGGAGGACCTCGCCGCGGCCGCCCACAAATTCGTTATCGATCGAGTCTCGAACCGCGTCGCTCGCCGCAATCCATCGAATGTCCAGTGCGTCCTGTCGGGGTTGCGCCTCGCCGGAAACCGGAACGACGAAAACGAGGGAGACAGCGTGTTGGCGTTCATCGACCAGTCGTCCGGGAAACGGGAAATATTCGGCGACCGTAGCCGGGACAACGCTGTGCGGAAGCTGTGGAAACGCGAGTGCGCCAAGATCCTTGGCGAGATTCCGAGCGAGCGCTTCGCGAATCGTTTCCCCGAATCGAACGCGACCCGCCACGAGTGCCGACCTCATCTCGCCGTACTCGTCGACGCGAATCAACACTCCGACCTCGGTGACGAAACCATCATCATCGAGTCGAACCGGCACCGCCTCGACGTACAAGAGCGGAAGGCGCCGGCGGATTCCATCGAACTCTTCGTCCGAGAACCAGGCGGGGTCGGGTGTGCGCACGTCGCTCATGCACTCATTATCACCCGCCGAGCCGAATAGTTCTCGTCAGAAAAGAAGAACCCCGGCCACTACGCAGTGGCCGGGGTTCTCGAGGCTTCAGCTAGTTACTGGCAGCTGTCACACTGCAGCAGGTCCATCGGGTCGACGGGAACCGCATAGCCGCCAACACTGTCGTTGTCGAAGTCCATAGTTCCTCCTGAAGGTTTGGGGCGGTAATGCCGTAGGAGAAACACTATATGTCGTGAATGACATTCCTGTCATTTCACTACATCTTGTGGTCGCGGCGTGTCGCGCTCGTCTCAGCCCGCGGTCCGCGGGTCGACGCGCCCACCCGCATCACGCGGAACCGGCGTCTGAATTTCGTCGGACGCGGTTCGGGGTGCTAATCTCGGACGGTGCCTTCGAGGCACTCGCCCCGATAGCTCAGTGGTAGAGCACTTCCATGGTAAGGAAGGGGTCGTCAGTTCAATCCTGACTCGGGGCTCGGCCTTTTCAGGTCGCGGCGGGGTAGCTCAGGTGGTCAGAGCACACGGCTCATAATCGTGGTGTCGCGGGTTCAAGTCCCGCCCTCGCTACTTGTCAGTTCCCTTTGGTGTATTTCTTCAGCCACTCGAACGGGTCCACGTGTTGCCCGTCGATAAGGATCGAAAAGTGAAGATGGGCACCCGTGGAAGTCCCCGTGTTTCCAACCCGTCCGATGTAGTCGCCGACGAGAACTTTCTGTCCGACTTTGACCCCGGTCGAATCGCGGATCATGTGGGCGTAAAGGCTGTCGAACTGTTGCTTGCCTACCTGGTGGCGGATGAGAACCCACTTCCCGTAACCCCACGTGTCGTCGTTGACTTCCATGACCTCACCGTCAGCAATTGCATAAAACGGTGTGCCCTCCACTGGGTTGAAGTCGAGCCCTTGGTGGTACGAGGAGCATCCGAAACACGGTGCGACGCGACCCCCGAATCCGGAGGAAATAGGAACGACCACGGGGAAGGGCCAGCGGATCGGACCGCTGTTGGTGACGGAATACTTGAACCCGAGGGACGCCCCGTAGGTCAGTTTCAGGAGGTCCGCATACGACGTCACGACATATTCGCTCAGCGCCACTTGTTCCGCTTCGGAACTGGACGCCGTTATCTTGACCGATTGGTCGTTGCTGTCGTTTTCTGCCGCCCAGCCATTGTTCTCGACGTTGAAACCAGTGGCGGGTAACGCGAGGACAGCGAGCAATCCCGAAACGACCATCACCACCGCGGTGCGACCAGCGCCATTTCGAAGTCGATGAGCCCGAGCGGCCGAGGCGGA
>JBIIFF010000052.1:0-9177 GCA_044237445.1 Microbacteriaceae bacterium
GCCGCTCGAATGGCGAGAACGACATAATCCAGGCCAGCTTCTCCAGTGCTATTGACGGCGGGGGTGGCGGCGAGGAACTCGCCAACACGGGCCCCGGCGATTCCGTGAACGACGCTGCGCTTGTCGCGAGTGCGGGTCTGCTCGCGCTCGGCGTGCTGACGCGGGTCCTCATGCGTCGTCGCTCGGGAAGTGGCACAGCCTAACTGCGCACATGACCGAGAAAGTCCAAGGACCCACAAGCTATTTCCCGTCGATTGAAAAGAAGTACGGCCATCCGATCGAGCACTGGATGGGTCTGTTGGAGACCAATGTGCTCGATGCGACGCACATGAATCAGGTCACGTGGCTCAAAGAGAATCACGAGGTCGGGCACGGACATGCCAACGCTCTCGTCGCGGTGTTCCGAAAGGAACGCGGTCTGTAGTCTCGCGATGTTGATTTTAGTAACGGACTGCGTTATTATTTTCTTGTGATCATTTCCTTCACTGGCGACTTCGCCGAAAAGGTTTGGTCCCGCGAAAAAGTAAAAAAGTTGCATCCAGAAATTCAGCGCATCGCGCACCGGAAGTTGCTCATGTTACACGCGGCCGAGACGCTGGATGATATGAAAATTCCACCTGGGAATCGCCTCGAAAAGTTGCGGGGCGGACGAACGGCGCACCACTCAATCAGGGTTAATGACCAATGGCGCATTTGTTTCCGGTGGACCCCGGCAGGGCCCGCGGACGTTGAGTTAATCGACTACCACTAAAGGAACACGATGACCAGGACACATGAACCGATTCACCCGGGAGAGATTTTGTTGACCGAGTTTCTCGAGCCAATGGGGCTCTCGCAGTACAAACTCGCGCGAACAATGGGTGTTCCCCCGCGCAGAATCAACGAAATCGTTCACGGCACGCGCGCTATTTCCCCAGACACATCATTGAGGTTGGCCCGCGCATTCACAATGTCGGATCGGTTCTGGCTCAACCTTCAGATGCAGTACGACATGGACGTGCAGCGCGACAAGATTTCCCGTGAGCTCTCCGATATTCGTCCAATAGTTGCAATCGCGTCGTGAGTGTCTTCTCCAGATTCGCCAATGTTTGCCAAACGGAGTGACATACATCGACCCCGTTACAGACGCACTGTTTTAGACAGGGAATAGGCTTACCGCATGGGGTTCAAATGGTCGAAGGCCCGTCGCGTGCGTCTGGCACATGCTACGGGGTTGAGTACAATCTTCCTCGGTCTCGCGCTGCTTAGCGCCGCTCTGTCGGGTTGCGCGAGCACCGCACCGGCCGAACCGTCGGGAACTCCGACCCAACAAACTGATCCGACCGCGACACCGAGCCCAACCGCCGCCGCATTCCCAATTCCGGACGACATCGTCGGTTCGTTCCGCGAAATCGCCGACGCGAGCTGCGCCAAGGCCTCGGCCGAGGGCGTCACCGAAATTGCCGCGGACGGAAGTGGTCGGTTGATTCTCGTGCCGAAAGAGGACGCGTATCAGGACTTCAGCGCTGCTTCCGTCGGAATGAGCGGAGTGGGTGAACTGATTTGGTCGACCGAAGAGTTTTATGCCTGCAACGCGTCCATCGGTTTTTCGTATTCGGACGAATCGAACAGCGAATACGGTCTCATCGAATTCGATCCGTCGGACGGGTCCTACACCGTCACCGTCGGTGATGGAACGGACGCATTTATCGCGGAATACACCGTCAGCGATGGGCTCATTCGTTCGGGCGCGTCCACGAGCGACGGCAAAACCACGATTCTCTCCGTGAACTACGGAATGCCCGCCGAGGCCGACATCGGAATTCTGCGTGCGGCGGTCGACACATTTCTGGCCGAGGAAGGCTAGGGGCTGCTGTCGCACGTGGACAGTCGGGCAGAATGAACGCATGAGCATCGCCGACGTTGACGCGTACATTACGGCACTGCCCGAACCGAAGCGCTCGTCCCTCGAGGACATGCGGCGACGGATTCTCGATATCGTCCCCGACGCCGAACAGAAGATTTCGTATGGCACACCGGCATTTGCGATTTCCGGCAAGGTCGTGGCGGGGTTCGCGTCGTTCAAGAACCATCTCGCGTATCTGCCCCACAGCGGGCGGGTTTTTCCACAGTTGGAACGAGAACTGCAGGGTTTTGTCCGCACGTCGGGCTCGCTCCACGTGCCCATCGACCAACCACTGTCGGCCGAACTTCTTGCTGCGTTGATTGAGGCCAAAATGCGCGTGCTGGAAACCGACGGTCAGTGGGTCCGCCCAGCGTCGTAACCCGAGGGGCTCGCGCTGATACAGTGAGCCAATGGTGAAAACTGCTGTCCCGTATCGTCCGTCCGTGTGGTTTGTCACCGTCTTCTTCATGTTCTTCGGGCGGGGAATCCTCAACGCCAGTTGGACGAGCCGCGGCCCCGAGGTTCGCGACATGCTCGATGTGTCCATCGCGGACATGGGAGTCATCGCCACGATATTCGCCGCCGGTGCGATCATCGGGGTGATGTTCTCGGGTCGAATAGTCGAGCAGTACGGTTCGCGGACTCTCGCCGTCGGCACATACATTCTCATGCCGCTGTCCCTCATCGGGGCGGCGCTCGGATTGCAAGCGGGGTCGGTCGTCATCACGTCCATCGCGCTCTTCTTTTTCGGACTCCCGTTCGGGGCCGCCGACTTCGTCTCCAACATCGAAGCGTCCGAACTCGACCGCGCGTCCGAGAAGAGCAAACTGCCCATGCTCCACGGTGGTTATTCCATCGGTGTCCTCGTCGGCGCCCTGATCACGAGCCTGTTGATTCTGGTCGCCGTGCCGGTCGGTGTTCAACTCGTGGTCACCTCGCTCATCATCGGAGGGTGGGTTCTGTACCGCGTGTCGGGGCTTCCGGCACACCACGGGAAACACCCCGACCACGCGTCGGATGAACCGCGCGTTCGAATCGTGCAAACCCCCGCGGGCCGCCGTCGCACGATTCTCGTGTCGATCATCGCGTTCATCTTCGTGTTCGCCGAAGGGGCCGCTGCCGTCTTCATCCCGCTCGCTCTTGCCGAGGCCGGCCGTTCGCCTGCCGAAGCCGCGTTCGCGTACACCCTGTATTCGCTCGGAATGGCGTTCGCCCGTGTGGTCGGGGGGAAAGTCGTTGACCGAATCGGTCGCCGCGCCGTTGTCCTGTACTCCGCCATCGTGTGTGCTGTCGGCGTCGGAATCTTCTCACTCGCGCCCGTCGCGCCGGTCGAATACATCGGAGGGTTGCTCTGGGGGCTCGGTGGTTCGTTGAGCATCGCGATGTCAGTCTCGGCGGTGTCGGACAACAAGGCGACTCTGACGAAAGCGCAAAGCACTTTGTGGATCTGGGTCTATTTCGCCAACCTCGGAGTCGGACCGGTGCTCGGGGGAATTTCCATCATCACCGGAATCTTTGGTTCGTTCCTGATTCCCGTCGTCATGCTCGCCGGAGCGGCGGTGCTCAGTTCCGTCACCAAGCCGGACCCGGAGGTCGTGAAGTGAGCGGGTTGACGGTTTACCCGCCCGGAACCTGGTTTGCGGTGTTCGCATCGGTTCGGACCGAAACGGACAACGGGTACTACGACACCAACGATGAGCTCTTTGCCTACTTGAACGCAATGCCCGGATTTCTGGGGTACGAATCTGCTCGTGGCTCTGACCGGCTGGGCATCACCGTCGCGTATTTTGATTCCGAAGAGTCCATCCGAGAGTTTCGCGGGTACGAGCCCCACCGCGACGCCCAGCGGCGCGGTCGCGAAGAATGGTACGAAACGTATTCGATTCACGTCGGGCAGGTCTCGCGTTCCTATGGCTTCCCCCGTTAGACTGAAGTCACAACTGAACACGACCCATTAGCGCTGCGGGAGAGACCGGTTTCGAGCCGGTCACCGAAGGAGCAAGCCTCCCCGCCAATCTCTCAGGTCCGCGTACCGCACCGCTAGGTCACTCTGGAAAGCGAAGCCCAGGCTTCCGCCGTAGGGGAAAGCGCGCACGTCACGCGAAACTCTCAGGCACAGAAACAGAGGGGGAGTCCCGTAGCCGATCTCCGGCCGCGTGTTGACTTTCGGAGTGTTCGTGTCAGAATCCCTCACACTGTCGCCCCTCGATTCGGTTCATCGCGAATTGGGTGCGTCGTTTACCGATTTCGCAGGCTGGGACATGCCCGTTCGCTATTCGTCCGACCTGGCCGAACACCACGCTGTTCGTACCGCCGCAGGGATTTTTGATCTTTCGCACATGGCCGAAATCATGTTGGTCGGACCCGGCTCGGGCGCTGCTCTGGACTACGCCCTGTCAGGAACGCTGTCGACCATACCCGTCGGCCGCGCAAAGTACTCACTTCTGCTCAACGACGACGGTTTCATCCTCGACGACCTCATCGTGTACCGGACGGGTGACGAGGAATTCATGGTGGTTGCGAACGCGAGCAATCGGTTCGTTGCCGTTGAGGCGATTCGGGAACGCGCGAGGGGATTCGATTGCGTCGTCCGTGACGATTCGGACACCGTTGCCCTCATCGCAGTTCAGGGTCCGAATTCGGCCGCGATTCTTGAGCACATCGACGGGTTGACCGTCGATGGCCTGTCGGAACTCGGTTACTACCGTTGCATTCCCGCTGACTTCCGCGGAACACCCGTCCTTGTCGCCCGCACCGGGTACACCGGCGAAGACGGGTTCGAACTGTACATTGCCGCGACAGACGCTGCTGAACTGTGGCGAGCAGCGACCGGAGCTGGTGAAAGCCGCGGCTTGCAGGCCTGCGGGCTTGCGTGTCGCGACACCCTTCGGCTCGAAGCCGGCATGCCCCTGTACGGACATGAATTGAACGTCTCACTCAAGCCGTCCCAAGTCAACGCGGCGCGCGCCGTCGACCTCGCCAAAGACAACTTCGTCGGACGAGAAGGCGTCATGTCCGGGGTTTCGGCTGGTGCCGCTGTTTTGGTGGGGCTCCAGTCCGAAGGAAAACGCGCCGGTCGCGCTGACTATGCGGTGCACTCCAACGGCCGTAACATCGGAATTGTCACGAGTGGGGCGTTGTCGCCGACGCTCGGATACCCCATCGCCTTTGCGCTCGTCGATCCCGACTTCGCCGAACCCGGCACGGTCGTCGACATCGATGTTCGTGGCACCTCTATCCCCGCAACAGTCATTACCCCACCGTTCTACTCTCGAAAGGCACGCGCATGAGCATCCCCGCAGAACTTCAATACACCAGCGAACACGAATGGGTTCGCGTCGATGGCGACACCGCGGTCGTCGGGATCACCCAGTACGCGGCCGACGCTCTGGGCGACATCGTCTATGTCGATCTACCCAAGGTCGGCAAGACCATCGCCGCCGGGTCCGTCGTCGGCGAGGCCGAATCGACCAAGTCGGTCGGTGAACTGTTCGCTCCGGTGTCCGGTGAAATCGTCGAGGCGAACCAGGCCGTCATCGATTCGCCAGAACTCGTGAACTCGGATCCGTACGGGAACGGGTGGCTCTTTTCGGTCCGCGTGTCCAGCCTCGGGGAACTCATCTCGGCGGACGCCTACGCAGCACTGATTGCGGAATAACCCGTGAACGACTTCCGCCGCCGTCACATCGGAACGACCGGTGACGCCCAGAGCCTCATGCTCGGGTCTCTCGGATACTCGACCCTCGACGAATTGATGGACAACGCCGTCCCCACCGCGATCCGCCAAGGCTCATTCATGTCGCGAATTCCGGCCGCCGCCAGTGAGCGCGAAACCATCGCGGAACTGCGGGCAATCGCCAACGAGAACACTGTCGGTCGAAACATGATCGGTCTGGGTTATTACGACGCCGTCATGCCCAGCGTGATCAAGCGGAACATCTTTGAAAACCCCTCGTGGTACACCGCCTATACGCCGTACCAGCCCGAAATCGCGCAGGGACGGCTCGAAGCACTCATCACTTTCCAAACAATGGTGTGCGACCTCACCGGGATGGGCACCGCTAACGCGGGCATGCTCGACGAGGCATCCGCGGCGGCCGAAGCGATGCTCATGGCTCGCCGAGTTTCCGACAGTGAGTCCATGGTCTTCCTCGTTGACGCCGACGCATTCCCCCAGACCCGCGCGGTTCTCGAGACTCGCGCCGCACCTATCGGCGTGACTCTCAAGTTCGTCGACTTCGCCGGCGGCGGGGCCACTGCGGCTGTCGCCGACGGTGCGTTCGGTGCCCTGATTCAGAACCCCGGCTCGTGTGGACGTGTCCGCGACATCGCGGCCGATATCGCCGCGGTGAAGGGTGTCGGAGGCGTTGTTGTCGTCGCGAGCGACCTTCTCGCACTCAATTTGGTTGTCTCGCCCGGCTCGCTCGGGGCCGACATAGTTCTCGGGTCGTCACAGCGATTCGGGGTTCCGCTCGGTTTCGGCGGTCCGCACTCGGCGTTCTTCGCCGTGAGCGAGGGTCTCGAACGACAGATGCCGGGACGCTTGATCGGTGTTTCGCGTGATGCGGATGGGCGACCTGCGTATCGCCTCACTCTTCAGGCTCGCGAACAACACATCCGTCGCGACAAAGCAACATCGAACATCTGTACCGCACAGGTTTTGCTCGCGGTTCTCGCCGCGATGTATGCCGTGTATCACGGACCCGCCGGACTGCGCCAGATTGCGCTCAATGTTGCGGAACGCGCCCAACGGTTTGCGCGCCGCGCGGCTGCCGCCGGGCATGACGTTGTTCACGCCGAATTCTTCGACACGGTTCAGATTCGCGTTCCCGGGAAAGCCGCATCACTCGCCGCGAAGGCACACGCAGCAGGACTTCTAATCCACGTGGTTGATGCGGACATCGTCCAGTTGTCGTTCGACGAACTCTCGACCGGAATTGCGACGGGAATTTTGGCGGGTGGGGATGACCCGCTGATCGACCCGATTTTTGGTCTCAGTGCCGAACCGCAGAGAGCGACCGATGCGACAATCGCTGACACCGCAATCCCCGCGCTTCTGGCGCGGACGGACGATGTCTTGACGCACCCGGTGTTCAACACGCACCACAGCGAGACCTCGATGATGCGATTCCTGAAGCGCCTGGCCGACAAGGACTTCGCGCTGGACCGCGGAATGATTCCGCTCGGTTCGTGCACGATGAAACTCAACTCGGCGACCGAGATGGAAGCCGTGACGTGGCGTGAATTTGGTGGAATGCACCCGTTCGCTCCGGTCAGTGACGTGAACGGCTACCTGTTGCTCATTTCGCAACTCGAGGAATGGCTGACGGAACTCACCGGTTACGACACCATCAGCCTCCAGCCCAACGCGGGAAGCCAGGGCGAACTCGCCGGCCTTCTCGCCATTCGCGGATATCACCTGTCGCGCGGCGACGACCACCGTGACACGTGCCTCATCCCGTCCAGCGCCCACGGCACCAACGCGGCATCCGCTGTCCTGGCCGGCATGCGCGTCGTCGTTGTCGCGTGTCAAGAAAACGGCGATGTTGACATCGACGACCTTCGGACCAAAATCGCCGAGCACGGTGACCGACTTTCCGCACTCATGGTCACGTACCCCTCGACCCACGGGGTCTACGAGCACGGAATCCGCGCAATCACCGACGCGGTTCACGACGCCGGCGGCCAGGTCTACATCGACGGTGCGAACCTCAACGCCCTTCTAGGATTCGCTCGGTACGGCGACATCGGGGGAGACGTCTCGCACCTCAACCTGCACAAGACCTTCGCAATCCCGCACGGTGGTGGCGGACCCGGTGTCGGTCCGGTTGGGGCGAAGTCCCACCTCGCGCCGTTCCTCCCGGGACACCCGATGGCTCAGGCAACCGCTCACCCAGCGTTCGATTCAGCGTCGGGCGGTGCGGGCCCATTCGTTCACGACGGCGGTCCGGTTTCGGCGGCCCCGTTCGGAAGCCCCAGCATCCTGCCCATCTCCTGGGCCTATGTCCGCATGATGGGGTCCGACGGACTTCGTCACGCGACAGCATCGGCCGTGTTGTCCGCGAACTACATTGCGTCGCGACTCCGCGAGCACTACCCGGTTTTGTACGCGGGAGAAAACGGGCTCGTCGCGCACGAGTGCATCCTGGACCTGCGCCCGCTCACCGCGGAAACGGGAGTCACGGTTGACGACGTTGCGAAGCGCCTCGTCGATTATGGGTTCCACGCCCCGACGATGTCATTCCCCGTCCCCGGAACGCTCATGGTCGAGCCAACGGAAAGCGAAGACATCGACGAGCTTGACCGTTTCATCGAAGCGATGATCGGAATCAAGCGCGAAGCGGATGCCGTCGCGGCGGGCGAATGGCCGGCGGACGACAATCCTCTGGTCAACGCCCCGCACACCGCCGAATCCCTCATCGCGGGGGAGTGGAACCACGCGTATTCGCGCGAGGTCGCAGCCTATCCGTTCCGTGCAATCGCGGCAAACACCGTGTCGGGACTGTTCTCGCGGGTCGACAACCTTAAGTACTGGCCACCGGTTCGCCGCGTGGACGGTGCGTACGGTGATCGAAACCTCGCGTGTGCGTGCCCCGACCCGTCGGCTTTCGTCGATTAGCATCGACGGCGGGGGTCGCTAAGCGAAGACCCCGGGCAACAGAATCAGCGCGAGCGGGTAACCGACGAACGCGGTGATGTCGATCAGCACGTGGGCGACAATCAGCGGTGCGAGGCGCCGTGTGCGCAGATAAATTGCGCCGAAGATGAGTCCCATGGCGATGTTCCCGGCGAACCCGCCGAAGCCCTGGTACAGGTGATACGTTCCGCGCAAGAGCGCAGCGGCACCGACAATTACCCACGGAGTCCACCCGATTGCTCTGAGCCGGTCGAACAGGTATCCGACGACAATGATTTCTTCGCCGAGTCCTGCGCGCAGCGCCCACAAGACAAGTACTGGAATCGTCCACCAGTGTGCGTCGAGTGCGGTGGGGACCACAGTCACACCCAGATCGAGGGCGCGTGCCGCGAGATACACTCCGATTCCGGGAATGCCGATGAGGGCCGCGAGACCGAAACCGGACGCAATTTCGCGTCCCAGTTTGGGCCAGGTGAATCCACCCGTCCACCCCAACCCGATCGCTCCGAGTCTCGGGGTGGAATCTCGCCATACCAACCAGAGAACGAGAGCGACGGGCGCTAGTCCCGACGCGACTCCGAGCAATTGGTACAGCAAATCGAACAGTTCTTGCGTGGCGAGAGGCCGGTTGAGAGTTGCGGTTTGCTGAGAGAGA
>JBIIFF010000008.1:0-28768 GCA_044237445.1 Microbacteriaceae bacterium
TCGATACCCCGCCATTTTTCCGCTATTTCAAGTGGCTGGGCGGAGCTGCGGGATGTGTAATCGGTCAGTGCAACCTGGGCATTTCCGTCATTCGCGGAGACGAACCCGTGGCGAGTGCGATCGCGAACGCGATGGCTTCGACTCTGTCGCTCGTGATTTTGGCGACTGTCCTCTCAATCCTTTTCGGCGTTGCAATCGGAATGACGGTCGCGCTGCGCCAGTACAGCGGCTACGACTACACCGTCACCTTCACCGCGTTCATTTTTTACTCGCTCCCCATTTTCTGGGTCGCCGTCTTGCTCAAAGAGTTCGGGGCCATCCGATTCAACGAATTCTTGGGTGAACCGGCGATTCCCTGGTGGATCGCACTGGGAATCGGGCTCGTCCTAGGGTTGATCGTCCAGGCCGTCGTCGGGGGTCACCTTCGCCTACGAATCCGGTCAGCGCTCATCACGCTCGTTTTGACAACCGGAATACTGGTGTTGGCGGACATCACCCAGTGGTTCGGCAGCCCCTCAATCGGAATCATCGGCATCGCCCTCCTCGGAGCGGGGCTGGGAGCGCTGATGTTGTTCGTCACCTCCAACCTGACCAAACGGACAATGCAGGTCTCGGTCGGAGCCACTGTGCTTGCCGTCATTGCGCTATGGTTCCCACTTCAGTACGTGTGGTTCTACTTCAACCACCCGCTCGCCATCGTCGCCGTCGCCGCACTGCTTGCCGGGGTCGGTGTCGCCGCGGGATACGTCTTCGGGGGTGACGACCGAATCGAAGCGATGCGCGTCGCGGCGATCACGGGTGCTCTCGCGACCGCGCCACTGGTCCTCGACCAGATGTTCATGCGGTGGGGCGATTACGTCCAAATCATCCCGTTGCGGTCCGGGGTCATCTCGACAATCGGGGCTAACACGCCAATCCTGGCGAAGGACGACGACACGTGGATGAGGATGCTCGATTCGTCAACGCACCTCATCTTGCCCACTATCGCCCTCATGATCATCTCTGTGGCGGGCTACACGCGCTACACCCGAGCGACGTTGCTCGAGGTCCTCAACCAGGACTACGTGAGAACTGCGCGGGCCAAGGGGTTGCCCGAGACCACCGTCATCATGCGACACGCGTTCCGAAACACCCTGATTCCGATCGCCACAATCGTCGCGTTTGACTTCGGTGGCGTGATCGGAGGCGCCATCATCACCGAGCGGGTGTTCGCCTGGCAGGGCATGGGTGCTCTGTTCAATCAGGGCTTGTCCCAGGTCGACGTCAACCTCGTGATGGGCGTGTTCCTGGTCACCGGAGTCGCCGCCGTGATTTTCAACATTCTCGCCGACCTGGCGTATTCCGCCCTCGACCCGCGCATTCGCATTACGGAGGCGTAAACATGGCACGCAAAAAGCTCACCCCGCCGCGAACCGAGCAGCTCGCGCTGTCCGAGCTGACGATTGAACAACGACAGATCGAGGGGCTCAGCCTCACGACCATCGTGCGTCGACGGTTCTTCCAGCACAAAGCCGCCGTCACGAGCATGATCGTGTTGGGGATCATCGTTCTGCTCGCGTTCACCTCGGTCGGAACAATCATCGGTGGAACGGGCCGCCTTGCTGCTGATACCGAAAGCGGCGAGATCATCCTGGACGGTCTGCGAATTTCGGGCTGGTGGCCCTATGACTGGTATCGCAATTACCCGCTCACGACTCCCGGCGGTCTGCCCTCGTGGGAGCACCCGTTCGGCCAGGACACTCTGGGCAAGGACATTTTCGCGCGCGTCATGCGGGGTATCCAACAATCGCTGACTGTCGTCGCACTCATCGGCTCGCTTGCCACGGTGATTGGAGTGCTCATCGGCTCAATCGCCGGCTTCATTCGCGGTTGGCTCGACAACCTGCTGATGCGCATGACCGACGTCATCATCATCGTGCCGGGCCTCATTCTCGGCGCCGTGCTGGGGCGCACCATCGGCGGTAACGCTATTTCGCTGGGCATCTTGCTCGGGTTGGTGTCGTGGACCGGACTCGCCCGTCTGGTGCGCGGTGAGTTCCTCGCCCTGCGCGAACGTGAGTTCGTCGATGCAGCGCGCGTTGCCGGCGCGTCCAACAGTCGCATCATCTTCCGCCACATTCTGCCGAACTCGATTGGAATCGTGGTGGTGAATGCCACGCTGCTCATGAGCGCCGCGATTTTGACCGAAACCGCACTGTCCTTCCTCGGTTTCGGAATTACCGCACCGGACATCTCACTCGGTCAGATCATCTCGCAGTACAACGAGGCGTTCAAGACGCGGCCGTGGTTGTTCTGGTATCCGGGTCTCTTCATTGTCGCGATTGCACTGTGCATCAACTTCATCGGTGATGGGCTCCGCGACGCGTTCGACCCGCGTCAACGTCGCATGCCCAAGTCGATGAGCCTGTCCCGTCAGTTCCGCGAGTTAACGGGTGGTGGACGGTCATGATCGACCTGATGTCAGAAAGCCAAGGCGGCTGCTGCGGCGGCGGCGGAAACGCTCAACGCGACAACCATCGGGACGCTGATTCGCGTCTCGACCAGGGCGCGGTCCTCACCGCGTCGTTCCCAGTGGCGACGAACCAGGGCTGCTGCTCCGCCGGAGTCGGTGGTGGCGAGATCGCCGGGTCGGACGGTACCCGCGAGATAGGTGGACTCGGGCAGGTGCTGACCCTGGTCGCGGCTCGCGGTCATGGCGGCGTAGCGGCTGGGTGCGGGTGCGGCCCAGACGTTGATGCGTCGCTTTCCGAGGAACAGGGTCAACCCCCACTTCGTGTCGATGCGCGTGATGGCGCCCCATTCGATTTCGTGGGAAGCGACGAGGTTTCGAACGTTCACCCCAGTCTCGCGAATGATCAGACGCGGTCGCCAGAATGCTGCGTAGATGGCCGTTGCGAGGAATGCGGTAACGCCGATAGCGCGCAACCCGTCGACGAGTCCGCTTGTTGCGGCGGTGGTTGCTGCGGCACCGCCGAAAACGACGATGAACACGGCGGCAATGATTTTGCCGGAGCGGGACGTGAACGTGGTCATGAACTCCATGTTGTCACGGAGGTGACCCGATGAGCGCAAAGCCTGTTGTCCTTGAGGCACAAAATCTGGGAGTCGACTTTTGGGTCGACGGCGAATGGGTCATGGCCGCCGAACGACTGAACTATTCGGTTCGAGCCGGCGAGGTGCTCGCCATTGTGGGTGAGTCGGGTTCCGGAAAGTCCGCGTCGTCGATGTCACTGCTCGGGTTGTTGCCCACCAACGGTCGCGCGTCGGGCGCCGTGTTGCTGAACGGCGAGGACACCCTCACCGCAACGCCAGAACGAATCCGCTCTATTCGCGGCCGTGAAATCGCGGTCATTTTCCAGGAGCCGATGACCGCGATGAACCCGGTCTACACAATCGGTTTCCAAATCATCGAAGCGCTGAAAGTTCACTTCCCGAAACTCTCGCGGGACGCCGCCAAGGCCCGCGCTATCGAGCTCCTCGGAATGGTCGAATTGCCTGACCCGAAGAAAGCGTTTGACTCGTACCCGCACCAACTTTCGGGGGGACAACGCCAACGGGCGATGATCGCACAGTCGATTTCGTGTGACCCCAAAGTCCTCATCGCCGACGAGCCGACAACCGCCCTTGACGTGACGATTCAGGCGGAAATCCTGGACCTGTTGCGTTCGCTCAACGAGCGACTGGGAACCGGCATCATTCTCATCACCCACGACATGGGTGTTGTGGCGGACATGGCCGACCACGTTCTCGTGATGAAGCAGGGTCGGGTCGTCGAGTCCGGCTCCGTCATGGATATTTACAAGCGACCGAAGGTCGACTACACGAAGGAACTTCTTGCCGCGGTCCCTCACCTCGGTACGGGCGCTGCCACGGGAAAGAAGGCGAAATCGCACGCCGGAGAAACCCCGGTGCTGTCACTCAAGAACGTCGACATCACGTATCCGAAGCGCGGTCGAGTGGCGGCGTTCCGCGCCGCCGAGGACGTGACCATCGACATCTACCCCGGCGAAGTCCTCGGACTTGTTGGCGAATCCGGGTCTGGGAAAACCACGATCGGCCGCGCGGTGGTCGGTTTGCTCCCGGTGTCGGCGGGAGCCATCGTTGTCGCAGGTCAGGACATGGTCAACGTGTCGCCCGCAAAATTGCGAGAGGTTCGGCGACAGATCGGAATTGTTTTCCAAGACCCTGGCTCGTCCCTCAACCCCCGCTGGCCCATCGGTGAAAGCATCGGCGAACCGCTCGACCTCGCCGGTGGATTTACTCACGAGCAGGTTTCAACTCGCGTCGAGGAACTGCTCGACATGGTCGAACTACCGCGCACATACCGAAACCGGTACCCTCACGAGTTGTCCGGTGGTCAGCGACAGCGTGTCGGAATCGCTCGCGCTCTCGCCCTTGACCCATCGATTTTGGTCGCGGACGAACCGACGTCGGCCCTCGATGTGTCGGTCCAGGCCCGCGTTTTGACGCTTCTCACCGAGATCCAGAAGAGGCAAAAGTTCGCCATTTTGTTCATCTCACACGACCTCGCGGTCATCGATTTGCTCAGTGACCGAATTGCGGTCATGCATAACGGTAAAATCGTAGAGCAGGGTTCGACGGATCAGATTCTGCGTAACCCGAAAGACCCCTACACAAAGAGGCTCATTGCCGCCGTGCCTGTTCCGGATCCCGAGGAACAACGCGAGCGTCGGCGTGCGCGTACTACGACATAAAGGATTTCATCATGGCTGTCGCCACACGAAACGATCTTCGAAATGTGGCGATTGTCGCTCACGTTGACCACGGCAAGACCACCCTGGTCGACGCGATGCTTCGTCAGACCGGCTCGTTCGCCGCACACGGTTCGGTCGAAGACCGCGTCATGGACTCGAATGACCTTGAGCGCGAAAAGGGAATCACGATTCTCGCGAAGAACACCGCGGTGTCGTATTCCGGAAAGCACGCGACGAACGGTCCCATCACAATCAATGTGATTGACACCCCGGGTCACGCGGACTTTGGCGGCGAGGTCGAGCGCGGCTTGTCGATGGTGGACGGCGTTGTCTTGCTCGTCGACGCGAGCGAGGGACCGCTTCCGCAAACTCGTTTCGTGTTGCGCAAGGCGCTCGAAGCGAAACTTCCCGTCATTCTTCTCGTCAACAAAACCGACCGCCCGGACGCGCGAATCGACGAGGTCGTTCACGAGTCACAGGATCTGCTTCTCGGTCTCGCTTCTGACCTTCACGACGATGTCCCCGACCTCGACCTGGACGGCATCCTCGACCTCCCCATCGTCTACGCATCGGGCCGTAACGGTGCCGCCTCGTGGAATCGCCCAGCGGACGGCTCTCTGCCCGACAACGAGGACCTCGAGCCGCTGTTCGACGCGATTCTCAAGCACATCCCCGCGCCGACGTACGACACCGACCACCCACTTCAGGCTCACGTCACCAACCTGGACGCCTCACCGTTCCTCGGTCGTATTGCCCTGTTGCGTATCTTCCACGGTGAACTGCGCAAGGGCCAAACGGTTGCCTGGATGAAGCACGACGGAACCGTCGAAAACGTTCGCATCACGGAATTGCTGACAACCAAGGCCCTCGAGCGCGTCCCCACCGAGTCGGCCTCGGCCGGAGACATCGTCGCGGTTGCGGGGATTGAGAACATCACCATTGGCGAGACCATCGCGGACATGAACGATCCGCGTGCGCTTCCCGTCATCACGGTCGACGAACCCGCGATTTCGATGACCATCGGAACCAACACCTCGCCGCTCGTCGGCAAGGTCAAGGGGCACAAGCTCACGGGACGCATGGTGAAGGACCGTCTCGACCGCGAACTCATCGGTAACGTCTCGGTTCGACTCGTCGATATCGGTCGCCCCGACGCGTGGGAGATTCAGGGACGAGGAGAACTCGCGTTGGCGATTCTGGTCGAGAACATGCGACGCGAAGGTTTCGAACTCACGGTCGGAAAGCCACAGGTTGTCACCAAGAAGGTCAACGGCGCGACACACGAGCCGTTCGAGCACCTCACCGTCGACGCGCCAGAGGAATACCTCGGTGCAATCACCCAACTTCTTGCCGCTCGTAAGGGCCGCATGGAGGGCATGACGAATCACGGAACCGGCTGGGTCCGGATGGAGTTCATCGTCCCGTCGCGCGGACTCATCGGTTTTCGTACCGAGTTCCTCACGATTTCGCGCGGTACCGGTATCGCCAACGCCATTGCGCACGGGTACGGTCCGTGGGCAGGCCAGATCATCACGCGCCAGAACGGGTCGATTGTGTCCGACCGTCAGGGTGTCGCGACTCCGTTCGCGATGATGGCGCTGCAAGAGCGGATGGCGTTCTTCGTTCAGCCCGGTGACGAGGTCTACGAGGGCATGGTTGTGGGGGAAAACGCACGCGCGGACGACATGGACGTCAACGTGACCAAGGAAAAGCAACTCAACAACATTCGCTCATCGACCTCGGAAATCCTCGAGAAGATGACTCCGCCCCGCGACATGACGCTCGAGGAGTGTCTGGAATTTGCGCGCGAAGACGAGTGTGTCGAGGTGACGCCAGCGAAGGTTCGTATTCGCAAGGTCGAACTTGAGCAGAACGCTCGCCAGCGAGCGGCGTCACGACTCAAGAAACAGAATGACTAACGGTCTGCGGGACTAGGCTCGTCAAATGAAGGTTGTCCGGTTTCAACACGACGGTGAATTGCGTTATGGGCTGATCGAGGGCGACGACGTGGTGCTGGTCGAGGGTGACCCGATTCACGACGGAATCCACCGAACGAGCGACACGGTCCCGTTCGCGGACATCACTCCGCTGGCCCCCGTTTCCCCATCCAAGATCGTGTGTGTTGGGATGAACTTCGCCGAGCACGCCGCCGAGATGCATCACGATGGACCCCCAACTCCCTTGATTTTTTTCAAGCCGCCGACCACCATCATCGGGCCTGGCGACACGATCGTGTTGCCGCCGGTCGAGGGGCGAATCGTGCACGAAGGGGAACTCACCGTCGTCATCGGTAAAGTCGCCCACCGCGTCCACGAAAAGGATTGGGCGGACGTCGTGTTCGGATACACCATCGCGAATGACGTGTCAGCTCGCGATGTGATGTTCGCCGACGGTCAGTGGGCTCGCGCCAAAGGTTTCGACACGTTCTGTCCGATTGGACCCTGGATTGAAACGGAATTCGACCCGTTTGCACACAACGAAATCATTACCCGAGTCGATGGCGAGGTTCGCCGCCACGGATTCACGGGCGACATGACTCACAAGATCCCGGAAATCATCGCATTCGTGTCGAATGGACTCACGCTGTACCCCGGCGACATCATCTGCACCGGAACCCCCGCCGGACTTGGAGGTTTTGTCGACGGTCAAACGGTGGACATCACGATTGAGGGCATCGGCACGCTGTCGAACCCAGCTAAAAACCGCGACGACCGAGTGTCCTTGTGAACCCCGATGTTCGCCGAATTCGGCGCGCGCTCATCGCTGGCCAGGTTTTTGCAGGGGTGGGACTCGGCACGGCGGTGTCTGTTGGCTCGCTCCTCGCGGCGCACGTCGCGGGAGGGGAATCCGCCGCGGGACTCGCGGCGACCATGTCAACACTCGGATCGGCCATCGCGGCAATCCCGCTCGCACGCGTTGCGATGCAGCGCGGTCGTCGACGGGCGTTGACGCTGGGTGCAACGATTTCCACCCTCGGGGGGATCCTGATCATTGTCGGAGGGGGACTCATGTCCCTCCCACTCGTCCTCTTCGGACTTTTGGGACTCGGTGTCGGAGGCGCGGTCAACCTACAAGCACGTTTCGCGGTCACCGACTTTTCCGCACCGGAAAATCGCGGGCGCGACCTGTCGCTCGTCGTGTGGGCGACAACGGTCGGCGCAATAGTTGGACCGAACCTCAACGGGATCGGGGTCATCATCGGCGACGCGTGGGGGATGCCCGTGCTGACGGGTCCGTTTCTCTTCACCATCGCGGCCCAAATCGCAGCGGCAGCCACCTATTGGTGGGGATTCGGACCCAACGTGCCCACGGTGACGGTGTCGCCCGGCGCGATTGCGTCCGCCGCGAAACTTTCTCGCGCGACACCGTTAGCGATTGCGGTCATCGGTTTGGGGCACGCGACGATGGTGGGTGTGATGGCCATGACTCCCGTGCACCTGGTCCACGAGGGTGCAACCGTCGCCGAATCCAGTTTTGTCATCTCGCTTCACGTCGCCGGAATGTACGCGTTGTCGCCCGTGTTCGGCATCCTCAGCGACAGAATCGGACGGATTCCCGTCATCATCCTGGGACAAGTGGTGCTGGCCATCAGTCTGGCGATGACCGCGTTCATGGCCGATAACACGACCGCCGTCACCATCGGGCTGATTTTGCTGGGTTTGGGGTGGAGCGCCAACACCGTCGCGGGGTCCGCACTCATCGGCGAACTGTCGCAGGGTCCGAAGCGGCTTCGCACGCAGGGCCGAAGCGATTCGGTGATGAGCGCGTCAGGCGCCCTCGCCGGTTTGCTCGCGGGGCCTGCCGTCATGTATTTCGGATATCCCGGACTGTCGATCGCGTCGTTCGCGTTTGTCGGATCGGCCGCCGCCCTCATCGCGTTGATTGTTATCCTCCGGGAGCGAAAGACCGCGGAATAGACTGAGAAGAACATGACAACTCCATTCTCGACCGCGACCGGAAGCGACATTCGTGTCCGGTTTTGCCCGTCGCCCACCGGTACACCGCACGTCGGGCTCGTTCGGACGTGCCTGTTCAACTGGGCGTACGCGCGACACGTCGGGGGAACCTTCATTTTCCGAATCGAAGACACCGACGCGGAACGCGATTCGGAAGAGTCGTACGAACAACTGCTGGATGCGCTCTCGTGGCTCGGTCTGGATTGGGACGAAGGCGTGGTCACCGGTGGCCCGCACGAGCCCTACCGACAGTCCCAGCGCACGGCGATTTACCAGGACGTGATTCAGGCGCTGTTGACGTCGGGACACCTGTACGAGTCGTACGTGACCCCCGAGGAGATGGAAGCGCGAAACGTGTCCCTGGGACGCGACCCCAAGATGGGGTACGACAATTTCGAGCGCGACCTCACCGCGGACGAACGCGCAGCCTTTCGCGCCGAGGGCCGCAGTCCCGCGCTGCGACTGCGGGTCCCCGACGAGGACTTAGGGTTCGATGACCTCGTGCGCGGACCGATTGCGTTCCCTCTCGGCACGACAACAGATTTTGTGGTGGTTCGGCCCAACGGAGCGCCGCTCTACACGTTCGTCAACCCCGTCGACGATGCGCTCATGGGCGTCACGCATGTCTTGCGTGGCGAAGACCTGTTGTCGTCGACACCGCGCCAAATCGCTTTGTATCACGCGCTCATTGATATCGGCGTGACGACGTTCGCTCCTCGATTCGGACACTTGCCCTATGTGATGGGCGAGGGCAACAAAAAGTTGTCCAAGCGCGACCCCGAGTCGAACCTGTTCCACCACCGCGAACGCGGCTTCATCCGCGAGGGGCTTCTCAACTACCTGTCCCTGTTGGGTTGGTCGATTGCGGCGGACCGCGATATCTTCACCCTCGACGAGATGATTGCCGCGTTCGATGTCAGTGACGTGAACCCCAACCCGGCGCGTTTCGATGTGAAGAAAGCCGAGTCCGTCAATGGCGATCACATCCGGTTGTTGTCACGAGAGGCATTCATCGAGCGCACACTGCCCTACCTGCACTCTGCGGGACTAGTGGACGCAACTCCCACCAGCCACCAGCTGGCTCGGCTCACGGAAATCGCGCCTCACATCCAGGAGCGCACCCAGCTGATGGGCGAAATCCCGGAGATGGTTCGATTCCTGTTCACCGAGGACCGAGACCTCACCGTGTCCGACGACGCCCGATCCACACTCGATGCCGACGCCCCACAGATTCTCGATGCAGCGACCGTTGCGCTCAACTCGCTTGTTGACTGGTCGACGGTCAACATCGAGGCGACCCTGCGGGCATCACTCATCGACGACCTCGGGCTCAAACCCCGCAGCGCTTTCGGTTCTGTTCGGACCGCCATCTCCGGTCGACGCGTGAGCCCGCCTCTGTTCGAGTCGATGGAGATTCTCGGCAAAGAATCGAGCCTCGCCCGAATCGCCGCACTGCGAGCCACTCTGTAGCTGCTTCGTAATTTCGCTGCGTCCATCCCGTTTGGTAGGCTGGCGCAGCGCGGCTCGTCCGCTGGTGGGGTGTGGTGTAATTGGCAACACGGAGGTTTCTGGTACCTTTGTTCTTGGTTCGAGTCCAGGCACCCCAGCACTAGTTTCCTCGAACTGCCGAGCGATTACGCTACCCTTTCGGAATGACAACGTTGTCCCGCCCTCGAATTGCTGTGGCCGTCAACCCGACCGCCGCGCAGGGTGCGCACCGTGATTATGGACACCGATTGGTCGAGGCTCTCCGTGCCACTGGTCGGACGGTTGACGAAATCTCCACCGATTCGTACGCTCACCTCGAAGGGATGGCCCGCGACGCGGTGGCCGCCGGGGTCGACGCGCTCATCGTTGTGGGCGGGGACGGGACGGCTCAGCTCGGGACCAACGTCTGCGCGAACACGAAAACACCGCTGGGTATTTTGCCGAGCGGCACGGGCAATGACACAGCGGAGGGCATCCTCGGAATGCCGATCGGTGATGTCGACGCGGCGATACGACGACTCATCGATTCGCTTGACAAGCCGACGCGCCACATCGATGCTGGGCTAATGTCCTGGAAGGGTGGCAAACGGTGGTTCTGTTCGACGATGTCCGCCGGGTTTGACGCACTCGTCAACGAGACGGTCAACAATCTGGCATTCCCGAAAGGTCCGTCGCGCTACACCGTCGGCATGCTCATCGAACTCGCCAAGCTCAAGCCGATCCGTTACACCGTCACCATCGATGGGGTAGCGACGACCGAGGAGGGGATTCTCACCACCATCGCGAACAATTCGCAGTATGGCGGCGGCATGAAAATTTGTCCCGAGGCCAAACCCGATGACGGGCTGCTTGATCTGATGATGATTAGGCCGCTGTCGCGCTTCGATTTCATTCGCATTTACCCCCGCGTGTTCAAGGGCACGCACGTGACCGACCCCCGTGTCGTCATTCGTCAGGGGAAAAAATTTCGCCTCGAGTCGCCGAAACTCACGGCCTACAGCGACGGCGAACGAATTGCGCCGTTGCCGATGGACATCGAGGTTGCCCCGCTCGCTCTGCCGGTGCTCGACACCAGACCCTAAGCCCGTCGGTTTGCGCGGGCTTCCTCGTCCGTGCGATAATGAAACCGTTGTGTTCGGCCCCATCGTATAGCGGCCTAGTACGCTGCCCTCTCACGGCGGTAACACGGGTTCGAATCCCGTTGGGGTCACAACTCGCATCACACGATTTTCCTCAGGAAATTCGTGGGGAAGCCGTCGCCTTTCGTCCACTGCGCGCTGGTAAGATTTTGCCATTATGGATAGCGCCCTCCCACTGTGGTTCGAAATCACCTCCTACGCCGTTCTGGTGGCGATTCTCCTCTTCGATTTGTTCCTCGTGGTTCGGCGCCCGCACATTCCGTCCACCCGTGAATCCGCGCTGTGGATCACCTTTTACGTTGGCCTGGCCATCGTTTTCGGATTGCTCATCATCCTCGTCGCGAACGACGCCGGGCTCGACAATGCGACCGAACTGGGGCTCCAGTTCTATGCGGGTTGGCTGACCGAATACTCGCTATCCGCCGACAACGTTTTCGTCTTCCTCATCATCATGGCTCAGTTCCGCGTTCCCAAAAAGATGCAACAGGAACTGTTGATGCTCGGCATCGTGCTGGCGTTGATTTTCCGCGCAATCTTTATCGTGCTCGGCGCCGCCCTGCTCGAAAGCTACTCGTGGTTGTTCTACATCTTTGGTGCATACCTCGTATACGTCGCAATCCAGCAAATGCGGGAAAAAGACGAGCACGGCAGCGGTTCCGACAACTTCGTCATCGTCTGGCTCAAGAAGGTGCTCAAAGTTCACCCCGAATGGCGGGACAACGAACGCTGGCGCAAGATGGTCAACGGCGAAAAGTTCCTCACCCCCGCAATCCTCGTCCTCGTCTCGTTGGGCACAATCGACCTCGTGTTCGCGCTCGACTCGATCCCGGCAATTTTCGGCATCACGACCAGCCCGTTCCTCGTGTTCACCTGCAACATCCTCGCGCTGATGGGGCTTCGACAGTTGTACTTCCTGTTGGGTGACTTGGTTGACCGACTCCACTACCTCGGCCACGGAATCGCGTTCATCCTCGGATTCATCGGATTCAAACTCGTCAACCACGCTCTGCACCTCAACGAGTTGCCCTTCATCAACGGCGGACAGCACGTCGAAATTGTTCCTGAGATTCCGACCTGGCTGTCGCTCATCGTGATTGTCGTGACTCTGATAGTCGCCGTTCTCGCAAGCCTCGCGCGGTCCAAGCGCGAAGCCGCCGTAAAATAGCACTTCGCGCGCTGATAAAGTTGGCAGCATGACTGTTGACGGCAATCCTCGGACTCTTGCCGAAAAACTGTGGGCCGACCACCTCGTCGTTCGCGGTGAGAACGGCGAACCCGATCTGATTTACATCGACCTTCACCTCGTTCACGAAGTCACGAGTCCGCAGGCGTTTGACGGGTTGCGCATGGCGGGACGTCCCGTTCGCCGACCGGATTTGACGATCGCGACGGAAGACCACAACACCCCGACACTCAACATCGGAGCGCAAATCGCGGACCCGATTTCGCGAACCCAAATCGAGACGCTTCGGGCGAACGCACAAGAATTCGGGATTCGACTGCACTCGCTCGGAGACATCGAACAGGGAATCGTGCACGTCGTTGGCCCGCAACTAGGCCTCACGATGCCCGGCATCACTGTCGTCTGCGGCGATAGTCACACGTCCACACACGGCGCATTCGGTGCGATGGCGTTCGGAATCGGGACTTCCGAGGTCGAGCACGTCCTCGCAACCCAGACCCTGCCACTGACCCCGTTCAAGACGATGTCCATCACGGTCAACGGAACGTTACGACCCGGTGTCACCGCAAAAGACATCATTCTTGCCGTCATCGCAAAAATCGGCACCGGCGGCGGTCAGGGCTACGTTCTCGAATATCGCGGAAGTGCGATTCGCGCTCTGTCGATGGAAGGTCGGATGACGATCTGCAACATGTCCATCGAGGCCGGCGCTCGGGCGGGCATGGTCGCGCCCGACGACATCACTTTCGAGTACCTCAAGGGTCGCCCACACGCTCCCGCTGGTGCTGACTGGGACGCTGCTGTCGAGTATTGGAAAACGCTGCCGACCGACGAGGGGGCGACTTTCGACGCCGAGGTAGTGCTCGACGGCGACGCCCTCGAACCGTTCGTGACATGGGGAACAAATCCAGGACAAGGAGTCGCGCTGTCCGAATCAGTCCCGAACCCCGCCGATATCGTCGATCCAAACGAACGGGCGAGCGCGACACGTGCGCTCGAATACATGGACCTCGAACCGGGTACGCCGATGAAAGACATTCGTGTGGACCAGGTGTTCATGGGCTCATGCACCAATTCTCGGATCGAAGACCTCCGCGCGTTCGCCGGCGTCATCAAGGGCAAGAAATTGGCCGACGGCGTCAAGTTGATGGTTGTGCCCGGTTCCGCACGGGTGCGGCTCGAAGCAGAAGCGGAAGGCATCGACAAAGTCGTGACCGAATTTGGCGGGGAATGGCGTTTCGCGGGGTGTTCGATGTGCCTCGGCATGAACCCCGACCAATTGCAGCCCGGCGAGCGTTGTGCGTCGACGTCGAATCGTAATTTCGAGGGGCGCCAGGGCAAGGGCGGCCGCACACACCTCGTCTCGCCGTTGGTCGCTGCCGCGACCGCGATTCGCGGGACGCTGTCGAGCCCGTGGGATGTGGAGTAGAAGTGGACAAGATTTCGAGCATCACTGGCATCGGAGTCCCGCTGCGCCGGGCCAATGTCGACACCGATCAGATCATCCCGGCCGAGTTCCTCAAACGAGTCACGAAGACGGGCTTTGACGACGCCCTGTTCCACAGTTGGCGTCAAGACCCCGACTTCGTTCTCAACCGCGAACCCTTTTCGGGCGGATCTGTTCTGGTTGCAGGCCCCGACTTCGGAACGGGATCGTCACGCGAACACGCAGTGTGGGCGCTGCGCGATTATGGTTTCCGTGCGGTCATCGCCTCGCGCTTCGGCGACATCTTTCGAGGAAACTCCGGAAAACAAGGTCTCGTTGTGGCGGTTGTCCCCGAAGACGTAGTCGAGCGTATCTGGCGCGAATTAGAGACCAACCCCGGCACGGAGGTCACCGTCGACCTGAGCGAGAGAACGGTATCGTGTGGAAGTGTGACCCACCCCTTTGACATTGACGACTACACGCGATGGAGGCTCATGGAAGGCTTCGACGACATCGGGCTGACACTGCGTCACACCACCGCCATCGATGATTTCGAATCGCAGCGCGATTCGTGGCGCCCGACCACATTGCCGGTCCGATGACCGCCCACGACGACGACGCGCGTCGCCAAGGAGCCACGGTCGGCCTCGGTGTCGACACGCTGATCATCCACGGCGGTAAGCCGTTGCACGGTCGCGTCGACGTGCGCGGAGCCAAGAACCTCGTCACCAAAGCGATGGTCGCCTCGCTGCTCGGTGACTCGCGTTCGATTCTGAGAGACGTGCCCAACATCTCGGACGTCGCCATCGTTCGGGGGCTTCTCGAGGCTCACGGCGTTCACGTCACGGACTCCGCCGAGGGCGAACTGACTCTCGACCCCACCAACGTCACGAGCGCACACTTCGCCGAAATCGACGCACACGCGGGCTCGAGCAGAATCCCGATTCTGTTCTGTGGGCCATTGCTGCACCAATTGGGTGAAGCCTTCATTCCCGACCTCGGCGGATGTCGAATCGGCGACCGCCCCATCAACTTCCACCTCGATGCACTGCGCGCGTTCGGGGCAATCGTCACCAAGCAGCCGCAGGGGATTCACCTCACCGCACCCGAGCGACTCAAGGGAACGCACATCGAACTCCCGTTCCCGTCGGTCGGGGCGACCGAACAGGTGCTGTTGACCGCGGTTCGAGCCGAGGGCGTCACCGAGCTGAAGAACGCGGCCATCGAACCCGAGATCATGGACCTCATCGCGATTCTGCAGAAGATGGGCGCCATCATCTGGATCGAGCCGAATCGCACCATTTACATCGAGGGCGTCGACACTCTGCACGGGTTCGAGCACCGTTCGTTGTTTGACCGCAACGAAGCGGCGTCGTGGGCGGCTGCAGCGCTCGTGACTAAGGGCGATATTTTTGTGGTCGGCGCGCGTCAACAGGAACTCTTGACGTTCCTCAACGTGTTCCGCAAAGTCGGCGGAGAGTTCGAGGTCCACGAAGACGGGATTCGGTTCCGACACCCGGGTGGGAAACTCACGCCGGTCGTGGTGGAAACGGACGTCCACCCCGGGTTCATGACGGACTGGCAGCAACCGCTCGTCGTGGCGCTCACCCAAGCCGAAGGCACGTCGATCATCCACGAAACCGTGTACGAAAATCGCTTCGGGTTCACTGAGTCGCTGAACAAAATGGGCGCGAACATCGTCGTGCACCAAGAGGGAATCGCGTCGATCACCCGCCGGGTGCCGCGCCGCGCGCTGGAACAAGCGGCGGTTATCACCGGCCCCACACCCTTGCACGGAGCCGACATCCGTGTCCCCGACCTTCGCGGCGGATTCTCGCACCTCATTGCGGCCCTCGCCGCATCGGGCACGAGCACCATCAGCAATGTCGGCATCATCGCTCGCGGATACGAACACTTCATCGACAAGCTGCGCGACCTCGGCGCCGACTTTGAGCTCGCGGACTAGGCTTTCGCAAGAAGGAGCACACGATGGTGACGAGCGAAAAATCTGCGCGGTGGCGTATCACCGCGGGTTTTGCGCTGCCACTCATTGGGCTCATATCGAAAATTACCCTTCGCGGTGCCGAGCACATCCCGTCGAAAGGCGGATTCATTCTCGCTCCCTGCCACTTCAGCGCCATCGACCCTGTGATCATGGGTGTGGGACTGTGGAAAGCGGGGCGTGCGCCGCGATTCATGGCAAAAGAATCACTGTTTCGAGTCCCAGTCCTGGGCAGCATCTTGCGGGGACTCGGGCAAATTCCGGTCGACCGCTCCGGCCAGAAGCGCGCGCTTGGACCGATGAAAGCCGCGCGAGTTCTGGCGGACACGGGCAGCGGGGTCATTGTGTACCCAGAAGGATCGCTCACGCGGGACCCCGACCTCTGGCCGATGCGGGGAAAGACGGGCGCGGTGCGAATGGCGCTGGACGCCGACATTCCGCTCATTCCCGCCGCTCACTGGGGGACCCAGATTTTGATGCCGCGCTATTCGGGCCGAATTAAGTTGTTCCCACGGACTCCGATCACGATCCTCATCGGCAAGCCAATCGACTTGGCGGCGTTCCGCGGTAAGCCAATCGATCAAAAGCTACTCAACACGGCGACCAACATTCTCATGAACGCGATTGCTGACCTTCAGGGGCAGTTGCGCGGCGAGAAACCGCCGACCAAACGGTGGGATCCGGCCGAACACAACCAGACGACGACGGGGAAGTTTAAGTGACAACGGTCGCTGTACTGGGAGCCGGCGCCTGGGGTACCACCTTTGCGAAGGTGCTCGCCGACGGCGGTGCAGACGTTCGGTTGTGGGCGCGGCGCGACGAAATCTCTCGCGAGATAAATGAAACACACCGCAACACCAAGTACATCCAACGAGTGACTCTTCCGCTTTCGGTGACCGCGTCGACGTCGCTCACGGACACACTCGACGGCGTCGACGAAGTCTATTTGTCGGTGCCATCGCAGGTCCTGCGGTCCGTTCTCGAAGACGTTGCCGGTCAACTCGGTGACACCGTTCCCGTCGTGTCGCTGATGAAAGGCGTGGAGCGCAGCACCGGCTTTCGAATGAGTCAAGTGATTCGAGAGGTCACGGGCATCGACGAGAGCCGAATCGCAGTCGTCTCGGGGCCGAACCTGGCTCTCGAGATCGCGAAAGAAGAGCCGACCGCGTCGGCGGTGTCCTCGACGATTCTGGAAACCGCGGTGAAGATTGCGGCGACCTGCCACAACGATTACTTCACGACCTTGACCAACACCGACGTCATCGGCACCGAATTCGGAGGGGTCTTGAAAAACCTCATCGCGGTCGCCGTCGGAATCGCCGACGGAGTCGGATACGGCGACAACACGAAGGCGTCGATCATCACGCGAGGACTGGCCGAGCTTTCCGCGTTTGCCGCCGCACAGGGCGCAAAACCCGAAACGATGTGGGGACTGGCTGGCCTCGGCGACCTCATCGCGACCTGCGAATCGCCGCTGTCGCGCAACAACACTGCGGGACGATTGCTGGGACAGGGGTATTCGTTCGAGATGGTGATTCGACAGATGGATCAGACAGCGGAAGGGCTTTCGTCGGTCGACCCGATTCTCACGATCGCCGCCGCATCGGGGGTCTCGATGCCCATCGTGTCGCAAGTGCAACAGGTGCTCAAGGGCACACTCGACCCTCGGGAACTCGCACCACACCTCGCAACCAACTCGGCCATCCCCTCGGAGGAATAAGGTGGCAATCCAAGCTCTGGCCGACGGTCGGGTGCTCGCCGAACGAATCGGCGGATCACCTGCGCGCGTTGTCGCTCTGCACGGTTGGGGTAGAACCGGTGCGGATTTCACGGAAGTTTTGGCCGGTCTCGACGCTCTGGCGATTCACCTGCCGGGATTCGGTCCCACGGCAGCCCCCGACACGGCTTGGGGAACAGAGGATTATGCGCGCGTGGTGGCCGACGCGATTGAGCCAATCGGCCCCGTTGTTCTCGTCGGACACTCGTTTGGCGGTCGCATCGCCGTGCGCCTCGCGGCCTCGCGTCCCGAACTTGTCTCGGCGCTCGTGTTGACGGGCGCTCCGCTCGTTCGATTGGCGCCGACGGCGAAACCATCACTGTCCTATCGCGTTGTCAAAGCACTCCATCGTCTCGGTGTTGTGCCCGACGCGATGGTGGAGTCTCGTCGCAAGAAATCGGGAAGTGCCGACTACAACGCGGCACAGGGAGTCCTGCGGGACATCCTGGTGAAAACCGTCAACGAAAACTACGACGCGGATCTCGAGCGGATCTCGATGCCAACGTGGCTGGTCTGGGGCGAGCACGACACGGCGGCCCCCACCGCAGCGGGAAAAATCGCCTCCGAACGAATCCGCGGCGCACGGTGGATTGTCGTGCCGGACGAGGCGCACTTGTTGACCCCGACATTGGGCGTGGCCGTTCGGGCCGCCGTCGAGGAGGCGCTCGCGTGAACGACATCGTGTTCTGGGCGATCGTGGCAACTCTGCCCATGGTCGTGGGAATCAAATGGCTTCGCGTCGCCCAACGCGAGCACTATGTTGCCGGTTGGACCCGACGAATCGCGTTTGGTTGGGGAACCGCACGGCCGGTGTCCTGGTGGCCCATCATCGCCGCGGCCGCGATCGAGTTTGTGGCCCCGGTTTTGTCCGAGGACTCGGTGTGGCGGGCCGTCGGTGTGCCCGTCGTGATCTACCTGGTCGCCATCTGGTGGCCGTGGGGACTGCGCTTTCGGGGTACCTCGTCTCGGCTGCAATGGACAGCGCGACTTCGTCGACTCGCTGTCCTGTGGCTGGCACTGTCGTGGGTGGTCGTCGCCACAATCAGCGCTCTCAGCCTGTCCTATGGCGTCGTCGTGTTCGCGTTCCTCGCTCCGGTCGTCATGGACCTCGCGCTCGTCATTGCGGCCCCACTGGAAAAGGCGTTGTCGAAGAAGTGGCTGGTCGCGGCGCAAAAGAAGTTGCGCCAGGTGAACCCGCGCGTTGTCGCCGTAACCGGGTCCTACGGCAAGACGTCGACCAAGGGATACATCGCCCACCTTGTAGCCGTCAAGTATTCCGTCGTGCCCAGCCCGGCGTCCTTCAACAACCTGATGGGACTCGCGCGGGCCGTCAACGACAAATTGACCCCCGGCACCGAGGTCTTCGTGGCCGAGATGGGCATCTTCGGCGAGGGTGAAATTCGTGAACTGTCGAAATCGTTCCCTCCCGAAATCTCGGCAATCACGACCATCGGCGAAGCTCACCTTGAACGGATGGGGAGCCGCGCGTCGATTCTGCGAGCCAAGAGCGAGATTGTCGAAAACGCGCAGACCGTGGTGCTACCCATTGACGACCCCGACCTTGCGGCGCTCGCAACGCGCTGCGCGTCAGAGGGCAAGCGCGTCATCCGTGTGAGCGGCGCCGGCGCGGCCGCGGACGTCACGGTCGATCCGAAAAAGGGAACCGTAACCATCGGTACTGACACCGTGCCTGTCACCATCGCGAGCGTCGGTCACTCGGTCAACGTCGCCGTCGCGGTCGGAATCGCCCACGCGCTGGACGTGCCTCTCGCACTCATGGCGCCACGGCTCGGCGCACTGCCCACGGCGGCACACCGAGCGGAGTCGCAAACGGCTCCGAGCGGCGCGCTCATTATCGACGACTCGTACAACGCTAATCCGGTGGGCGCGGCCCGCGCGGTCGACGGCGGAGCGGCGATGGCACAGAAACGCAAGGGCCCGTTCATTGTGGTCACGCCGGGCATGATCGAACTCGGTCGCGTTCAGGTCGAACGCAACGCGGCTCTCGCGGCGCGGGTGAAAGCGGCACGAGCGGAGCTCTTCGTCGTCGGGTACACGAATCGCGCAGCACTCGTGTCGGGACACCCTCAGGCGCAACTGTTTCCCGACCGCACCGCCGCCATGGCTGCGGCCCTCACGAGAGCGGGCGCTTCGGGCGTTATTCTTGTCGAAAACGACCTGCCCGATCATTACGCGTAATTGGCGGCTTCCGGGGCAGGGGAGCCAGACGGGAATCCGATGAACGCCTCACGCCCTTGGGCCGTGGTTTTTGGCGGGCCCAGCCCCGAACACGAAATCTCGATTCTGACCGGACTGCAAGCAGAGCGCGTTCTCACCGAGAGCGGCGACACGGTTCACCCGATCTATTGGGCGCCATCCGGCGAATGGTTCCTTGTCCCCAACGGAACCGAAGCCAAGGATTACCTCGAGGGCGCCCCGAAATCCGCGAAATCGCTGGAAGTTCGACTCGCCCCGGAACGCGGTTTCTTCGCCAAGAAATCTTTTGGCAACGGTGCGCTCGACATCGAGGCCGCACTGTTGTGTTTCCACGGCGGAACCGGTGAAGGCGGTGGGGCGGCGGCACTGTTTGACGCCATGGGAATCCCCGCGACCGGCTCAACTCTCTTTGCAGGAGCGGTGGGAATGGACAAACTCGCGTTCGCCGGACTGATGGAGGTCGCCGGAATTCCGACCCTCGCCCGCCGAGCCGTGTCGACCGAGTCGGACCCCGGATTCGCTGGCCCGTACATTGTGAAGCCCCGATTCGGCGGGTCGTCCATCGGGATTGAAATTGCCGAAGACCTTCCGTCGGCTCGGGCGCTCGCGGTCAACAGTCCTCATCTGAAAAACGGCGCCGTGCTCGAGCCCTACCTGCCGCACCTCGTCGACCTCAACATCGGGTTCCGCACCTTTCCCACCCTCGAATTGACCGACCTCGAAAAGCCGCTGCGCGGCGGCGACAACGCGGGACTGTACTCCTACGCAGAGAAGTATCTCGCCGGAGGTTCGGGGACTGACGCTGGGCTTTCGAGCGCGCCGCGCGAGTTTCCCGCGAACTATCCCGCCGCGATTCACGAGCGTGCCGCAGAACTTGCCCGCGCGGTCGCCGACGTGACGCGCCTCACGGGACTTGTTCGGGTCGACTTGTTGTTGGACGAGAAAAAGGGCGAGCTGTTCGTGAACGAAGTGAACTCGATCCCTGGCGCCTTGTCGCTGTACTTGTGGGCCCCGAAACATCCGGCGCTCACGGTATTGCGCGACGCACTGTTCGAGGCGCGCGACCGTCGAGTCGTGTTCCCGCAGGCGGGTCACGGCGGCGGTGTCGCACTGCGGGCGGCCGGCGGCATCTCGTCTAAGTTGCTCGGCCTCGGCTAGTTGCCGAGAACATCAGTTGCGTCGAGACAGTAGCGCTCCGCGGGGAGAGCACCCACCGCCGACGCGAGGTCGGACAGCGCCGCCGTGCCGCTCACGAGCGTCGAATCAATAATGACCTCGAGCCCGGGCGCGCGTCCGTAAGCAAGGAACGTGAACGACGGGTCGCCCGCGTCGTCCCGAAGCCAATCGATGGTGTCGACGGTGAAACAGGGGAGTGCCGAGGGCCCTTGATCGGGCAAACCGCAGCGCATAATGACGGCAGCCGGATTGCCCCACGCCGCGGTGGATTGGGCGTTGGTGGATCGACGAGGCTCGCCCGCGACGACATCGGGAAGGCGAACCATCACCTCGGCACAGGCGGGCTCGTTGGCGAGTTCGGCGGGCTGAAGCACCACCGCGGTGGCACAGCCCGAGAGCGCGCCGACGAGGGCGAGGCTGGGGAGGAGGTGTCGTGCGCGCATCTGTTTCAGGCTACCGTTGAACCGTGAACGAGGCGGATCTGACGATCGGGGACATTGGCGAGGGGGCAACCCTGGCCCGCATCTTCCCGCTGTTGCCCGCGTCCCGCCGAACGCTGCTGGGACCGGGTGATGACTGTGCCATCGTGAACGTCCCCGACGGTCGCGTCCCGGTCACGACCGACCTCATGATCGAGGGGCCCGACTTTCGAATCGGGCTGTCAACCGGGTACGACATCGGCTGGAAGGCGTGCGCGACGAACCTCGCGGACATCGCCGCGATGGGGGCAACGCCAACATCACTTGTCGTCGGGCTTGCCGCCCCGCCGTCGACGACCGTCGCATTCCTCGAAGACATCGCCCGCGGCTTCCACGATGCCGCGAACGCCCTTGCGCCCGGCTGCGGGGTGGTGGGGGGCGACCTGTCGACCGCGCCCGTCGTGATGCTCGCGGTGACGGCCCTGGGCGAATTTGACGGGACCGAGCCCGTCACGCGTTCCGGCGCGACCATCGGAAACCGTGTCGCTGTTGCGGGTTCCCTGGGTGATGCCAAGCGCGGTCTGGATATTTTGTTCGATCGCGCGGTGGCCCCTGACGGCTCGGTGGACCCGGTTGCGGTTGCCGAGGCGTGGGCGTCGCACCCGACCGAGGTCGCCGCGCAACTGCGGCCCGAACCGCCCATCGCGGCGGGTCGTTTGGCGGCGCTCGCTGGCGCGACGGCGATGCTCGACGTCAGCGACGGTTTGGTGTTGGACGCACGCCGTATTGCGACGGCGAGTAATGTCGCGATCGATTTCGATCTCGCCGCGGTCGGTGATCTCGACTCCCTAACGGGTGGCGAGGACCACGCGATGCTGGCGTGTTTCCCGGTGAACGCGACCATTCCACCAGAGTTTCGGGTGATCGGTCGCGTGACCCCCGGCGCAGGCGTCATGGTCGACGGGGTGTTGTTCGAGGGCCGCGGCGGTTGGGACCCCCTCGCGGACTATTCCGCTAGTTCTAACCAATAAACGCGCGTCTCTCCGTAGTCCTTCGGTGCGAGAACGCCGTATCCTTCGGGCCAGACGGGCTCGGGGTCGCGACTCGCCCGCTCGACGGCAACGACCGCGTCCGCCGATAACCGCGGGCGCAACAACTGGAGAACTGCGACCACGGCGTCGTTTCCCAGGTCGTATGGCGGGTCGAGGAACACGATGTCCCAGGTGTTAGCGCTCGCCCCGACGTAACCGGCGGCGGTCGAACGGTGGACCCGGATCGCGCACGTCGGCACCGCGGGGGACACGAGCGCGGTGTTCTTTGTCATGACGCGGACGGCCTTCTCGGAATTGTCGACGAGGTCGACGCTCGTCGCCCCGCGCGACGCCGCCTCGAGTCCGACGGCCCCACACCCCGCATAGAGGTCGAGAACGCGACTTCCCGTGACCGTCGTGAGGGCATCGAACCGCGAGAACACGGCTTCGCGCACTCGGTCGGCGGTGGGTCTCGTGCCGGTCGCCGGAACCGTGAGCGTGCGACCACCCGCTGCGCCAGAGATTATTCGAGTCACGGCTCAAGGCTAGCGACTGGCCGGGCAATCACGAACGGGACGCCCCTGCGGGGGTAGCGTAAAACCGTGACCGACACCACCGCGTTCCTCGATACCCCGCTCGCGCGGGTCATCGGTGACCGCACGGCGAAGGCGCTGGCGAAGTCGTTCGGGTTCGACACGGTCGGCGGTTTGCTGGGTCACTTCCCGCGGCGATACGCCGAGCGGGGCGAGCTCACCGCACTCGATTCACTGCCGCTGGGAGAAGCGGTGACGATCGTCGCCGAGGTCGTTCGGGTCAACAACCGGCCGTTGAACGGTCGGAAGGGTTCACTGCTCGAAGTCGTCATCACGGACGGGACCGGAACACTGTCGCTGACGTTTTTCAACCAGGCGTGGCGGGCGAACACGTTGCGCACGGGCGCGCGCGGAATCTTTGCGGGAAAGGTGGGCGAGTTTCGCGGTCAGCGCCAATTGGCTCATCCCGATTATGAATTGTTCGACGAGGATGACACCGTGTCGGATGAGGTGGCGGAACTGTGGGCGAAGACGCCGATTCCGATTTATCCCGCGACGAGCACGGTGGCGTCATGGCAGATTGCCAAGGCGGTGGGTGTGGTCGTCGACACCCTGCCGGAACTGCCCGACCCCGTGCCGGACGAGGTTCGCGTGGCGCGGGCGATTGATTCCTACACCGATGCGATTCGGCACATTCATCGTCCCGCCGACCACGACCAGTGGCGGTCCGCGCGAGAGACCCTGCGTTTTCACGAGGCGTTCCTCGTTCAGACGGCACTGCTGCGCGACCGTGCTCGTGCCGCCGAGGCCGTGTCGATGCCGCGAACCCCGGGCGCACTGCGGGCGCAATTCGACGCGGCGCTGCCGTACACGCTGACGACAGACCAGACGACAGTCGGAGCCGAAATCGACGACGACATGGCCCGCGCCCGCCCGATGAATCGGCTGGTTCAGGGCGAGGTCGGGTCGGGTAAGACCCTTGTCGCGATTCGTGCGATGTTGACGGCGATTGAAGACGGGGGGCAGGCGGCGCTCATCGCCCCCACCGAGGTGCTCGCGACCCAGCACGCGCGGTCCATCGCTGCGACGCTCGGCGCTCTCGCGGAAGACCTCAACCCCACCCTTCTCGTCGGAAGTTTGCCGGCCGCTCAGAAAAAGCGCGCTCAGCTCGCCGTCGCTAGTGGTTCCGCGCGACTCGTCATCGGCACACACGCACTTCTCGCCGATGCGGTCACGTTCAACGAGTTGGCGCTCGTCGTCATCGACGAACAACACCGCTTTGGTGTCGAACAGCGCGACACCCTTCGGCGAAAAGGAAACGCGCCGCACGTGCTCGTCCTCACCGCGACTCCGATTCCACGAACCGTCGCGATGACGGTGTTCGGGGACCTCGACATCTCAACGATTCGGACTCTGCCGGCCGGCCGCGCACCCATCGCCTCGCACGTCGTTCCCCTCGCGGATCACCCCGCGTGGGTGTCCCGCGTGTGGACACGACTGTCTGAAGAAATTGATCTCGGGCGCCAAGGGTTCGTGGTCTGTTCGGCAATCGATGCGACGACGACCGATTCCGACGCCGACCTTGTGGACGATGCGCCGACGCCGATACCGCGCGCAAGCGTCACCGAAATCTTGCCCATCGTTCGCGCCGCGCTGCCGAATCGTCGTGTCGAGATGATTCACGGGCGATTGTCGGGCGACGAGAAGGATGCGGTGATGACCGCGTTTTCGGCGGGGCACATCGATGTGTTGGTCGCAACGACGGTGATCGAGGTCGGGGTTGACGTCCCCAACGCCTCAACCATGGTGGTCCTCGATGCGGATCGTTTCGGCGTCAGTCAGCTCCATCAGTTGCGCGGTCGGGTGGGTCGTGGCGGCGTCCCCGGATTGGCCTTGTTCGTCACGTACGCCGAAGAGAGCACCCTGGCTCGAGAACGAGTTGAGGCGGTTGCGTCGACGCTGGACGGATTCGAGCTCGCCCAGAAAGACCTCGAGTTGCGCCACGAGGGGGACGTGTTGGGAGAAAGCCAGTCGGGCGGGCGGAGCGGCTTGGTGCTCGTGCGGGTCACGGTCGATGGCGAGGTCATCGACGCCGCGCGGGCACACGCGGCAGCCGTATTGGAAGCGGATCCGACTCTCGCGGATCACGCCGCTCTGCGGGAAGCGCTCGAGCGTCGCTTGTCGCAACGCGAACGAGAATTTTTGGGGAAAAACTGACAGGCTCGCCCTCCGCGATTACGCTGGGAGCATGCCTTCGCTTGCCGTGGTTCCCGGTTCGTTCGACCCCGTCACACTCGGACACCTCGACGTGGTGGAACGCGCTCGCAACCTCTTCGACGCGGTCCATGTCGTCGTGGTCCACAACCCCAGCAAGTCGGCGCTGTTGCCCGTCACGCGGCGAGTCGAACTCATCGAACAATCCTTGGCCGAAGCGGGCATCGCCGATCGAGTGACCGTGACCAGTTGGAGTGTCGGACTCCTCGTTGATTATTGCCAAGAGGTTGGCGCGAATGCGATTGTCAAGGGTATTCGGACCGAGGTCGATGTGACCTACGAGACGCCGATGGCGATCGTCAACCGCGACCTCGCCGGAATCGAAACCGTGTTCGTCTTGCCCAACCCCGCAAACAGTCACGTCTCGTCGTCGCTGGTTCGTCAGGTTGCTGCGCTGGGTGGTGACGTGTCGCTCTATGTGCCCGCGGCGGTTTCGCGTTTTCTCAATTCCGACGAGTTTTCGTAGCGTTCCACGGCGACGAGCCGTTACCCTTAACGGGTGAAGACGTCGTCCTCTAACCCGTTTCACATCAACGTGTTTGATGTGTCGCATCGCACCGGAGAAGACCGAGAAAAGCACCTCGAATTCCCCGCGCCCACTCGGTTGGGTGAAGGCATCGCCTTCATCGCCGAGGAAACACCGATCGTGATGGATGTCCGCCTCGAGGGGCTCCACGACGGGATTCTCGTGTCCGCCGAGGTGGCGACGGTCGCCTCTGGCGAATGCGTTCGCTGCCTCGACGAGGTCAGCCTCCCCATCGAAGTGGAATTCCAGGAACTTTTCGCGTATTCTCCTACAGAGGAACTCGAATATTCTGTTCACGACAACCACGTGGATTGTGAACCGCTTGTTCGAGACGCGGTGGTGTTAGAACTGCCGTTCCAACCGCTGTGCAACGAGGACTGTTTGGGACTCGACCCGGGGACGGGCGAGAAACTGACAGAGCCCCGTTCAGAAACATCGTCGGACATCGATCCGCGGTGGGCGGCACTGGAGGCGTTAGCCTCCGACACAACGACCACGGCCAAAAAACCGGCCGCCAAGAAGAGGACATAATCATGGCAGTTCCCAAGCGCAAACAGTCGCGTTCCAACACGCGCTCGCGTCGTTCGCAGTGGAAGGCCGAGTTGCCCACCCTCGTCAAGACCGTGGAAAACGGCAAGACCGTGTACAGCCTTCCTCACCGCGCCAAGGTCGTGACCGACTCGGTCGGAACCGCCTTGTTCATGGAGTACAAGGGCCGCAAGGTCGCTGACGTCTAATTTGTGATGATCGACGGCGCGTCTGAACGATGAGTTCCGGCGCGCTGTTGTCTTTCCCATGACGAACTCTTCCGCGTTCCGCGACCCCGCCGAATTGGCCGGGATTCTCGGGGTGTCGATTCCCGCGGATATGTTGGTGCAGGCACTGACCCATCGGTCGTTCGCCTACGAACACGGCGGAGCGCACTACGAACGACTCGAGTTCCTCGGGGACGCCATTCTCCAGCAGGCGATCACCCTCGAATTGTTCGAGCGGTTTCGGGACCTGCCCGAGGGGGAACTGTCCAAGCGGCGTGCGGCGCTGGTGAGCACAATCGCGTTGGCCGAAGTTGCGCGGTCGATCGGACTCGGTGCTTTTCTCCGGCTGGGTAACGGGGAAATCGCGACCGGTGGACACGACAAATCATCGCTCCTCGCCGACGTGGTCGAATCCCTCATCGGAGCGACATTCCTCAGTCACGGTCAACCCGCCGCCATGGAACTCGTGATTCGACTGGTCGGCCCGCTGTTCGACCAGGCCGATCGATTCGGATTGTCGATGGACCACAAAACCGCACTTCAGGAACACTGTGACCGCCACGCGATGGGCAAACCCGTGTACGACGTCAACGGGGACGGTCCCGAGCACGCCCGCACGTTCCACGCGACCGTGTCGACCGACGGCGTTGTCGTGGGGGCGGGGAGCGGTTCAAGCAAAAAGGCCGCCGAAGCGAACGCGGCGATGGCCGCACTGGCGAAATTCGCGGGATAGCCGATGCCCGAACTCCCCGAGGTCGAGGTCGTCCGCCGCGGGCTTCTCACCCACCTCGTTGGCGCGAGAGTCGCCGACGTACTCGTTCGTGATGCGCGCGCTCTGAAGCGCCACCCTGGCAGTGCCCAGAATTTCGCCTCGACGCTGTCGGGTGCCCGAATCCACTCCGCGGTTCGGCGAGGCAAGTTCGTGTGGTGTCCGCTGGACAGCGGGGACGCGCTGGTCATTCACCTCGGCATGAGCGGACAGATTCGCGTTGTCGACGGCGAACCGATTCGGCACGAACGCGTCCGTCTCGTCCTCGACGGTCAGTCGCCCGTCGCGTTCGTCGACCAGCGACTGTTCGGGTCTCTCGCAATCGACTCGCTCGTCGAAGTCGCAGACGGTTTGCCAGCCGGGCTCGGGTCCGATGCAGCCCTTATCCCTTCCTCGGTCACTCACATCGCCAGGGACATCCTCGACCCCGCGTTAGACCTCGAGGCGCTTGTGACGGCCTTTCGAAAGCGCACAACCGGGGTCAAGATTGCGCTGCTCAACCAAAACCTTGTGTCGGGCATCGGAAACATTTATGCGGACGAGGCGCTGTGGGCTGCGGGGATCCACTACGCAACCCCAGCGGATAGCATCCGACCCATCGATTACCGCCGGCTGTTTGCCGCGGTCCAAAGCGTGATGTCCACCGCGCTCGTCGCTGGCGGCACGTCGTTCGACGCGCTGTACGTCAATGTCAACGGCGAGTCGGGCTACTTCGACGTGTCGCTCAACGCCTACGGCCAGGCGGGCAAGCCCTGTGCGCGCTGTGACACGCTCATCGTTCGTGAACCGTGGCAGAACCGCTCGTCACACTTTTGCCCGCGCTGTCAGCGCGCGGTGCGCCGTCGGCGTTAGGACGCGCTGCGGCGTCGCAGGGTCACCATCATCGCGCCCACCAAGGTCACGACGATCCCCGCCGAACCAACAAGCGCCGCATCAATACCTGTGGCCGCGAGCGTGTTGGGCGATGAATCCCCGTCTCCGCCACCCGTTTCGTCGGCAATGCGGTCCCCGTAGGAACTGACATAAACGAGGTCGTTCGTTGGTGTCACCTCAACGGTGTTCGTGACGACATTGTCAAACTCGAAGTAGCCCACTTCACGCTCGTGCGTGAAGGTAAAGGTGTCGAATGTAAAGTCACCCTTTGCGATGATGTGGAGATAAACGTAGGGTTCGTCCGTTTGATCGGCTGAAACGGGGTTAGACATGTAGGCATCGGATTGGTAAACGTCTCCGTCTTCTGAGGTGAGGCTCGACTGCGTGAGGATGTCTACAACCGCTGCGGTTGTGTATTCCGCGATCATGTCTCCCTGCGAATAAAACCGGAAGACGTTTCCCGGGTCGCCTCCGGTCCACCAGAAACCGAGATAGCTGGCTGGCGTCGT
>JBIIFF010000038.1:0-12045 GCA_044237445.1 Microbacteriaceae bacterium
CGTCGTCGGCGTATCCGTCCTCCGTGTGGACAGCGAGTTCCCCGCTGGATTGCGCGACTCGAAACTGATTTCTGCGTCGAAGCGGGAAAAGCTGATGGAGCCGATTGACGACTGGGTCGAGGGCATTGCTGCGGGCGAAGCCAGCGCCGCCGAGATCGACGAGTTCGGGATCATCGCCGCCCTCGGTCGCGCCGCAGAGCGAGCGTTCGCCACCCTCGCCATCGCGGGGCACGACTTGACCGGCTCGTCGGTGATTTTGGATGGTTCGCACAATTGGCTGGCCTCGTCGTTGGTGCCGTCGATGGACATTCGTGTCCGTCCGAAAGCAGATCGCGATTGCGCGGTGGTGGCCGCGGCATCCGTCTGGGCGAAGGTCTATCGAGACCGGCTCATGGTCGCGGCGGCCGGTGAGGCGGACCTCTACGGCTGGGCGTCCAACAAGGGTTACGGCAGTGCGGGACACTTCGATGCGATTCGTCGACACGGTGCGACGGACTTTCACCGCCGAACCTGGTTGTCCTCGGTATCGCCCGGCGACGCGAAAGATTAGACTACGAACACATGAATGACGACGACCTCGATGCCTACGACCGCGAATCGGAACTACAACTGTTCCGCGAGTATCGCGATGTCGTCGGCCAATTCTCTTACGTCGTCGAGACGGAACGACGGTTTTATCTTGCGAATGATGTCCAACAGGTCGTCAAAGAAACCGCGAACGATTTCTATTTCGAACTGACACTCACGGACGTGTGGGTGTGGGATGTCTATCGGGCGGACCGGTTCGTGAAGTCGGTCACGATTCTGACGTTCAAAGACATCAACGTCGAAGAAACCGGCAAGAAAGAGCTCAAGTTGCCGCGCGACCTCGCCTTCGGCGAGAACTAGCTCGTTCCCCACACCGCCTCGATGCGGTGAGTTGTCCACCGATGTTCGGTGAGTCGTCCCACCTTCTCTGCCCGTCGGCGACCCTGATGAGGGAGGATCGATGGCACTCAAAGACGAACTGGGGCGCTGGGGCGAAAACGTCGCCGGCGACTTCCTCATCGCGAACGGGTATGACGTGCTCGACCGCGGCTGGCGGTGTCCGCTGGGGGAAATCGACATCATTGCGCGGATCGACAACACGGTGTCCTTCGTCGAAGTCAAAACCCGCCGGTCGCTGCGCTACGGACACCCGCTCGAAGCAATCACGCCGATAAAGCTCACGCGGTTGCGAACGCTGGCCGGCGAATGGTGCAGGGCGCACCGCGTTCACGCCGGACGCGTCCGAATCGACGCAATCGGGATCGTGGGGAACGGAACCGCCGTCGACAGTCTCGACCATCGAATCGGGGTGTTCGAATGACGCTCGGTCGCACCCGCTCGATCGCGTTGGCGGGTTTGTCGGGACACCTGGTCGACATCGAAGCCGACATCGCATCGGGGCTCCCCGCGATGGTGCTCATCGGGCTACCCGATGCGTCGCTGGGGGAATCGAAAGACCGTGTCCGCAGCGCCATCGTCAATTCCGGAAGTTCGATGCCACCGACCCGCGTCACCATCAATTTGTCACCGGCGAGTTTGCCCAAACAGGGAAGCGGGTTTGACTTGGCCATCGCCCTCGCAATCCTCGCGGGCGCGGGGCAAGCCCCCGCCGAATCGATCGCGCGTTGCGTGCACCTCGGTGAACTCGCCCTCGACGGGCGATTGCGACCCATCGCGGGGGTCCTACCCGCGGTGGTGGCTGCGCGCGATGCGGGGATCACCCGCATCATGGTGCCCGCGGGCAACCGAGCCGAGGCGGAACTCGTGCCGGGGATCGAGGTGGTTGCGGTCGCAAGTCTCGCCCACGCACTCCGTGCGCACGGTGCAGACATCGCGGTGCCCGGCGTCGAGGTTCTGTCGCCCCCGGCGGACACGGAAACCGGGCCCTCGACGCGTGACTTGTCCGACATCGTCGGCCAACCCGATGTCGTCGAAGCGCTCATCACCGCTGCCGCCGGGGGACACCACATGTTTCTGCTCGGGCCGCCCGGCGCCGGCAAGACGATGGTGGCGGAACGGCTGGTTGATGTCTTGCCCGACCTCACACCCGACGAATCGTTGGAAGTCACGAGCATCGCGTCTCTCTCGCGCGTGGCGAAAACCTCGAGTTTAATGACCCGCCCTCCATTCGTCGCACCCCATCACACGGCGACCGCGGTTGCCATCGTCGGCGGCGGTTCGGGCATGATTCGCCCGGGTGCGGTTTCGCGCGCCAGCCGTGGCGTGTTGTTCCTGGACGAAGCGCCCGAATTCGCCGTGACGGTTCTCGATGCTCTTCGACAACCACTCGAATCGGGCGATATCGAGATCCATCGCGCCCACCACAGTGCGCGGTTCCCCGCTCGGGTGCAATTGGTTTTAGCGGCTAACCCGTGCCCGTGCGGCAAGTCTGGGGTCGCCGATTCAACGTGTGTGTGCACTCCCGACCGTCGTCGCCGATACCTTTCGCGGCTGTCCGGTCCGATCCTGGATCGGATTGACATTCACGTCGCCGTGTCGCGGGTTGCCCGGGCGCAATTGTTCGACACCTCGGTCATTCGAACCACCACGACCGAAGCACGAGCGCGTGTGGCGGCGGCGCGCGCCACAGCCGCCGAGCGCTGGGGGCTCGCTCGGCCTGATTCGACGCACCTTCGGGTGGGCCGTTTCCGATTGCCAGCGACAGCGGTTCGTTCGTTGGACGCGGCCCTCGATCGAGGCGCGTTGTCGATGCGGGGCTATGACCGTGTGCTGCGAATCGCCTGGACCCTCGCCGATTGCGATGGCGAAACCGTTCCCACCGCCGACCACGTTGGTCGTGCGCTCTACCTACGACAAGGAGTACCCGCGTGACCACAACCTGGAATCTGTCCGACGCTGACATCGACCGAGCGATGGCGACACTACGGCCCGACTCAGATTCGGCCGACAGGCGTGCCGCGTTCGCGGACGTCGCGTGGGGATTTCTCACCGAGCCGGGCGACCGCATCGCGGGGGCTTTCATTCGAACGTGGGGTGCGGCCGAATCTTTGTCGCGGATACTCGCCAGACCCGCAGCGTCAACCTTGGCAAACGACGAGGTCACCGCTGCCGATGCGGCCGAGGCGTTGGCGCGGTGGGAACCGCGAATGGATGCCGCCGCTCTGTTTCGTTCGCTGTCGACGGCGACGTCGCTGGGCGCTCGGGTTGTTCGGATCGTCGACGAACATTGGCCGGACGGACTCGAGGATTTGGGGGACCACGGTCCGCGTGTGTTGTGGTGCCGGGGCAATGTCGATGTGCTCCCCACCCGAGATCGCGCCATCGCGATTGTCGGCGCGCGGGCGTCTACAGGTTACGGCGAACACGTCGCTATGGACTTCGCCGCGGGGTTGACCTCCCGCGGGTACACCGTTGTGTCAGGAGGTGCATATGGAATCGACGGGATGGCCCATCGCGCTGTCCTCGCCTGCGGCGGCAGAACCGTTGCGGTCCTCGCCGGTGGCATTGACCAGTTGTACCCGGCCGGACACGACGAACTTCTCCGACGAATCATTGCGGCGGGCGCTGTCGTTTCCGAGGTATCGCCGGGTGGGGCTCCAACGCGATGGAGGTTCCTCCAACGAAACAGATTGATCGCCGCGATGGCGGGCGCGACGGTCGTCATCGAGGCGGGATACCGCAGCGGTTCGCTCAACACGGCGACCCACGCCCGCGATCTCGACCGACCGATTGGTGTCGTTCCCGGTCCCGTCACGAGCGGCGCGAGCGCGGGCTGTCACCGGCTACTTCGAACAAACCCAGCGACCACACTTGTCACGTCCGTCGCCGACGTCGTGGAACTCATGACAAACGAGTCGTCCGAACCCGGGTTCGATCCTCGTGATTCCGAAACAGTAATCCGAGTACTGGATTCGCTTTCGTCAACAAAACCGCGGCTGGTCTCCGAGATCGCGGCGAAGGCGGGAATCGACGTGTCGGCGGCGACCTCGACGCTAGGCGCGCTTGAGGCCGAAGGTCGTGCCGAAAGACGCTCTGACGGCTGGGCGCGCGCGTCTCGCTAATCCCTTGCAGTTTGGTGCAGGGGCCACAATCGGTAATCTGGCGACATGACCGAGCCCGACACGTTCACCCACGTGATTGCCCACATTTCCGACACCCACCTACTCGGCGGGGGCAGGAAACTTTTCTCCACCGTCGACGTCGCGCAAAACCTGACCCGTGTTCTCGACCGCCTTCGGTCAGGGGACCAGCAGATTGACGCACTGGTCTTCACCGGAGACCTCGCCGATGTCGCCGAAGTCGACGCCTACCGTTGGTTGCGCGGGCAAGTAGAGCCAGCGGCCGCCGAATTGGGGGCGAAACTCGTCTGGGTCATGGGCAACCACGACGAACGAAACGTGTATTCGCGGGAACTCTTTGACGACGACAGCGATGATCCTCAAGACCGCGTGCATGACGTTGGAGGACTTCGAATCATTTCCTTGGACACTTCGGTCCCCGGCTACCACCACGGCGCGATTACCGATGCCCAACTCGAGTGGCTGACGGCTGAACTCGCGACCCCCGCGAAACACGGCACCGTTCTCGCGATGCACCACCCCCCGATCGAGGCTCACAATCCGTTCGTGCGCATTATCGGGCTCGATGAACGCGATCGGCTCGCGGCGGTCATCGCGGGAACCGACGTGCGGACGATTCTCGCGGGGCATCTGCACTATTCGACGTTCGGTCAATTCGCGGGCGTGCCGGTCGGCGTTGCCAGTGCAACGTGTTACACCGTTGACATGGGCGCGGACCGTGCGTTCCTTCTCAGCGCCGTCGACGGCGCCCAATCAATCAACCTGGTGCACGTGTATGAATCCGACATCGTCCACTCGATTGTGCCGGTCGAACTCTACGAACAGATTGCTGGCTATCCCGCAGTACTTCGCACTATGGCGGAGGCGATGTCCGACGACGAGGTTCGAGAGATGGTGTCGAACAAGAATTCGGAATTCAACACCGCCGAGCGGAACCAGTCGGCCGACCTATAGAGCGACGGTTTTCGGTACGCTGGGAATACGTCGTCACCGTGAGCGTGGCGAGTGATACACGGAGAAACCACATGTTTTTGAACAAGACGTACCGCTTCTGGCCCGCACTCATCGCGATGGCGCTGTCGACCGCCCTCGCCGGAGTCATGTTCCTCGTTTCGGCGATCAGCGGCGAAGAAACAGCTCCCGAGGGTGGGGCGCCCACGGCGTCCGAGTCCGCCGAAGTCGCGCGAATCGTTGCCGAGTTCCCCGACACCGCCGGAACCTCCATTTTTCTGGTGTTCACGAAAGAGTCCGAACTGAGTGACTCGGAGCTCACTACGATTAACGACAACGTGGCCGAGGTATTTACCGACCACACCGACATCGAATTTGCGATTCCCGCTCTCGTGTCCGACGACGGAACCACCGCCTCGGCGATCATTCCGCTCGAAAAGACGAATGTGGTCGAAGAGCAAGAAGACCGCTACAACGAGATTCGCGACACGTCCGAAGCGGGACTTTCGGGCGTCGATGTGTTCCTGTCGGGTCCTGAAGGGTTCGTCGTCGATATTTCCAACGTGTTCGCGGGCGCCAACATCACCCTGTTGATTGTGACCGCGAGCGTGGTCATTCTGCTTCTGCTCATCACCTACCGTTCACCCATCTTGTGGATCATCCCGCTGCTCGTCGTCGGACTTGCCGATTTCCTGGCCGGTGCGATGGCCGAAAAGACCGCCGACATGCTCGGAGGACAGTTGGACGGGTCGACCACGGGAATCTTGTCGGTACTCGTCTTTGGTGCGGGCACAAACTATGCGCTTCTCATCATCTCGCGATATCGCGAAGAGCTTCTCAAGTTTGAGTCCCGAGCCGATGCGATGGCCAAAGCCGTTCGCGGAACCGCCCTCGCGATCCTCGCGTCGGGTGGAACGGTCCTGGGTGCGATGGTGGTTCTGTGGTTCGCCCAATTGGATTCGAGCCGCAACCTCGGCCTCGCCGGATTCGTGGGCATCGCGGTTGCGATGATCTCCGGAATCATCGTGTTGCCGTTCGCTCTCGTCATCTGGCCGCGCTGGATTTTTTGGCCGTTGACGCCGAAATTCGGCATGAAGCCGAAGCGCGAAAGCATGTGGGCGCGTGCGGGGAAGGCCATCTCGCGGCGGCCCGTCGTGTTCAGCATCGGGTCCGCTCTTCTGGCCATCGGACTCGCGTTGCCGGCAATGGGAATTCAGACCGGGCTCACCGCGAACGAGCGATTCCTGACCAAGCCGGGAGCCGTCATCGGCATCGAAACGCTGACCGAAAAGTTCGAAGAATTCCAAGGGTCCGGGTTCACCGTGATGGCGTCCGAGGACGATGTCGATGCCGTACAGGCCTTCCTCGATGACAACAGCGACATCCTCGTCGAAATCCCCGCTCCGCCCGTCGTGACCGCCCCTCCCGTTCCCGGCGTGGTCATCGCACCGGCGCCCGAGCCGCAACCGACCTTCTCGACCGTGGGCGAGTCGATTGACGGTTGGACCCAAATCACCGCGACACTCGACTTCGCGGCCGAATCGGACGAAGCCAAAGAGGCGATTGCCGATCTTCGGGTCGGTCTGGACTCCGTCGGGGACGGCGAAGCACTGGTCGGCGGCGGTGACGCTCAGGTGCTCGACACGCAACTCGCGATTGAAGCCGACCAGGGTCTGGTCTTCCCCACCGTTCTCGCGGCCGTGCTGCTGGTCCTCATCCTGGTCCTCCGCTCGCTCGTCGCCCCGGTAATCCTGCTCGCCACGGTCGTCGCCTCGTACTTTGCGGCACTGGGCGCCTCCTGGGCTCTGTTCCAGAGCATTTGGGGCTTCCCAGCACTCGACGGAAACGTGCTGGTGTTGTCCTTCCTCTTCCTCGTCGCCCTCGGAATCGACTACAACATGTTCCTCATGACTCGAGTGAAAGAGGAATCCGAAATCGTGGTCAACGGTAAACCCGTGGGAATCAGACAGGGCATGGTGACGGCGCTCGGTGCAACGGGTGGTGTCATCACCAGCGCCGGTGTCCTTCTCGCCGCGGTCTTCGCCGTCCTCGGTGTCTTGCCGCTCATCACCCTCACCCAGATCGGCGTCATCGTCTGTGTCGGTGTGTTGCTCGACACGCTGCTGGTTCGCACGGTCGTTGTCCCATCGCTCACCTTCCTCGTCGGCGAGCGCATGTGGCTCCCGCGCAAAACAGGTGTGTCCAACAAATAATTCGCGAAGTTCACGCGCACACTGGTGGACATGAGAGTCGACGAGTCGGTCGCGCGCTTCCTGCACGAGTTGGAGGCGGCGCGCGGGGCGAGTTCCCACACCGCGCGCGCCTACCGCGGCGACCTCGACCTTTTTGTGCAATCCCTCAAGTCCGCCGAGTCAACCGCACTCGCCGACATCACTCTGGAGGATTGCCGTTCATGGGTGTGGTCGATGTCCACCGCGGGGGATGCGGCTAGTTCCATCGGTCGTCGGGTCTCGGCGGTCAAATCTTTTGTCCGGTGGGCACACGCTCGGGGCGACATCCCCGCGAATGTCGCCGCGAGGCTGTCCGCGCCGAAAAAGGCCGGACTCCTGCCGCGTGTCGTCACGGCGAGTGTGATGGGACACATTTTTGACGACCTGTCCGCTGCAGCAAAGGGCGGCGACCCCATCGCGGTTCGCGATCTCGCAATCTGGGAACTGCTCTACGCATCCGCGATTCGTGTGTCCGAACTCGTCGGAATCCGACTCGACGACATCGATTGGGCGGACTCGACCGTTCGCGTCCTCGGTAAAGGTTCGAAAGAGCGAATCGTCCCGTTCGGGATTCCCGCCCGGGATGCCCTGTTGGCCTATCGCGACGTCGCACGGCCCACACTGCCGGTGGCGGTAACGACGTCCCATCTGTTCGTGGGCGCGCGGGGTAAACCACTGACGACACGAACGGTCTATGGCGTGGTGTCCGCCATCATCGGCGCAATGCCCGGATCCGGGCCGAAGGGTCCGCACATCCTTCGGCACACCGCGGCAACCCACCTTCTGGATGGCGGAGCAGACCTGAGAAGTGTCCAGGAAATTCTGGGGCACTCGAGTGTCGGCACGACGCAGATTTACACGCACGTGTCCAATGAGAGACTCAAGAAGGCCTACGCGTCCGCTCATCCCAGGGCATAAGAGTCGAGCCACGAGTCGTACACAACAATCCGGGGCTGAAGTGGCAGAAACGGCAACGGATCGACGTATTCGCCTTTGACCCGAATTCCCAGGTGCAGCGCGTTTCGCCCCAGGTGTCCACCCCGAAGGAATCCGATGATGTCGCCTGCGTTCACCACGTCTCCCAGCAAGACGGCAGGTTCAACCGGCTCGAGCGTCACGTCATCGTCTTCCAGAGTGCGCAGAACAATGACCCCGCGTCCCGCGACTGGACCGACAAAAGTGATGAGGCCCGCGACCGGCGCTCGGACCTCGGAACCTGGCAGAGCTTGAATGTCGATCCCGCGGTGGCCGGCCGCCCACGCGGTGACGGGGCGCTCGAACCCGCGAACCACGTCGCCCACGAGCGGCCACACCCAGCGCGACACAGCATCCGAGCGTCCCGTCGACAACAGCGCGACGGCGACAGCGAACAGCGCGACGAGGAACGGGGGAATCCGGCCGATTGCGGTCATGGGAACACTGTCGCCGACGAACCAGAACGACGGGTGGCGCTCGCCGATTTCGGGGGAAAACTGCCGTTCGCACTCCGTGTGGACAGCCTGTAGACTGTACTCACGTTCATTTCGATGAACGAATTCGCGTGCCCAGCAGTTACACGAAACCATTGGTCCCTTCGGGGAGGAATCGGTACGGACACCAGGGACAGGCAACCGCCTGTGCAATAACCACAACAAAAGGAGAACGGCCATGGCCGTCGTCACAATCCGCCAGCTGCTCGACAGCGGCGTTCACTTCGGACACCAGACCCAGCGCTGGAACCCGAAAGTCAAGCGATTCATCCTCACCGAACGTTCGGGCATCCACATCATCGATCTGCAGCAGTCACTCGCGCACATCGACGCAGCGTACGAATTCGTTCGCGAAACCGTCGCCCGCGGCGGATCGGTCCTGTTTGTCGGCACCAAAAAGCAGGCACAGGAATCCATCGCAGCCGAAGCCGGCCGCGTCGGACAGCCCTACGTCAACCAGCGCTGGCTCGGTGGGCTTCTCACCAACTTCCAGACCGTCCTCGGTCGCCTCGAGCGCATGAAGGAACTGGAACAGGTCGATTTTGAGGACACCACCAAGGGTTTCACCAAGAAGGAACTCCTGATGAAGCGACGTGAGCTCGACAAGCTCCACAAGTCGCTCGGTGGAATCCGAAACCTCACCAAGACCCCCAGCGCGATCTGGGTCGTCGACGCCAAGCGCGAACACCTCGCGATGAGCGAAGCGGCGAAGCTCGGAATTCCCGTTGTCGGAATCCTCGACACCAACGCGGACCCCGACGAAATCCAGTTCCCGATCCCCGGAAACGACGACGCGATTCGCTCGGTGGGCCTGCTCACTCGCGTGATTGCCGATGCGGTCGCCGAGGGTCTCGTCATCCGCCACGACAAGCCCGCCTCGGCCGGAAACGTGTCCGCTGTCGAGCCGTTGGCTGACTGGGAACGCGAACTCCTCGGCGAGGTCGCCGCGGTCACCCCGGATTCCCCCGTCGCTGAGGCACCTGCCGCTGAGGCCGAGGCCCCCGCTGCTGACGCACCCGCCGCCGATGACGCTGACGAAGCCTCAACCGACAAATAAATCTCACAGAAAGCACACCAATGGCTAACTTCTCACTGGACGACGTCAAGGCCCTCCGCGAGCGTCTTGGCACCGGAATGGTTGACACCAAGAACGCCCTCGTCGAAGCCGATGGCGACATGGACAAAGCGGTCGAAATCCTTCGACTCAAAGGCGCGAAGGGTAACGCCAAGCGTGCGGACCGTTCGACGAGCGAAGGCCTCGTGGTCGCTCGCGAGACCGCGGACGCGGTGTACCTCATCGAACTCGCCTGCGAGACCGACTTCGTAGCGAAGAACGACAAGTTCATCGCGCTCGCCGATGTCGTGGTGGACGCTGTTGCGGCCGCGGGCGCTGACTCGACCGAAGCCGCGCTCGCCGCGACCGTCGGTGGTCAGACCGTTGCCGATCGCATCTGGGACGACGCCGCCATCATCGGCGAGAAGGTCGAGCTTCGTCGCGTCGCCAAGGTCGCCGGCTCGCAGTTCGCCGTGTACCTGCACCGCACGAGCAAGGACTTGCCTCCGCAGGTCGGTGTCGTTGTTGCCTATGAGGGCAAGGACGAAGAAACCGCTCGGGCGATCGCACAGCACATCTCGTTCGCGGACCCTCAGTACCTCACCAAGGACGAGGTTCCTGCCGCTGCGGTCGAGGCCGAGCGCCGTATCGTCGAAGAAATCTCGCGCGGCGAAGGCAAGCCCGAAGCGGCCCTGCCCAAGATCGTCGAAGGGCGCCTCGGCGCCTTCTTCAAGCAGGTTGCTCTTCTCGAACAGGACTACGCGCGTGACAACAAGCTCACGATTACGCAGGTTCTGAGCCAGGCCGGTCTCACTGTTTCGGGCTTCGCCCGATTCAAGGTCGGCGCCTAGTTCGTCAACGTCGTCGGGCGGTTCGTTGAAACACGAGCCGCCCTTCGTCGTTTCCCCGTCGAATCTCGGTACTCTGGGAATGAAAGTGAGGTTCCATGTCGACGCGCCGAGTTCTTCTCAAACTGTCCGGTGAAGCGTTTGGCGGTGGGACGCTCGGCGTCAACCCCGACATTGTCAGCGCGATTGCCCGTGAAATCGCCGAGGCCGCGAAGACGGTCGAAGTCGCGATTGTGGTCGGTGGCGGAAACTTCTTTCGCGGAGCCGAACTCAGCCAACGCGGAATGGATCGCTCCAGGGCGGACTACATGGGGATGCTGGGGACCGTCATGAATGCCCTCGCCCTTCAGGACTTCCTCGAACAGGCCGGCCAGCCCGTCCGTGTTCAATCGGCAATCGAAATGACGCAAGTCGCCGAGCCGTACATCCCGCTCCGCGCGATTCGTCATCTGGAAAAGGGTCGGGTCGTGATTTTCGGTGCCGGCGCCGGTCTCCCGTACTTTTCGACGGACACCGTCGCCGCCCAGCGCGCCCTCGAAATCAGCGCGGTCGAAGTCCTCGTCGCCAAGAACGGGGTCGACGGGGTCTATGACGACGACCCGCGCACGAACGCCGCGGCCAAGAAAATCGACTCGATTACCTATTCCCAAGCGCTCGAGCAGGGACTCAAGGTAATCGACGCGACCGCGTTCGCTCTCTGTCGCGACAACAACCTGCCCATGCGCGTGTTCGGGATGGAGCCGAGCGGCAGCATCGTCAAGGCAATCCGCGGCGAGCACATCGGCACGGTGGTCAGCAATTAGTCCACTCGTTCTCCTGCTCATCGCGGGAGGAGCGATTGCGCACGCTGGTTGGAACCTGCTTCTCAAGCGCATCGGTTCGTCCACACCGACCGTCTTGTGGTGGATCAACCTGGTCGGTGCCGTCCTCATCGCCCCGCTCGGTATCGGCACACTCCTCGCCGCAGATTTCGAATGGCACTGGGTGTTGTTCGCGGCGGTGTGTGGTGCTCTGGAAGTGGTCTATTTCCTGTTGCTTCAGCGCGGCTATCGCGACGGAGACGTTTCGCTCGTCTATCCCCTCGCGCGGGGGACAGGACCGACTCTGTCCGTCGTCGGCGCAATCCTGTTCCTCGGCGAACGGCCCTCACTCGTCGCGCTCGTTGGCGTCGCGGTCATCATCGCGGGAATCGGCGTCATTTCGACCGCGGGTTCGCGGTCGGGCGCACGGGCCCCGCTCAGCTCGGTGCTGTACGGCCTCGGCGTCGGTGTAATGCTGGCAAGTTTCACGGTCTGGGACGGCTGGGTGGTGGGGACACTGGGGCTTCCCCCCATCGGTTACTTCTGGATGGCCATCGTCGTGCAAACCATCCTGCTCACCCCCTTTGCGGTGCGAGGGCGTAACGGACTCGCGACGGTTCGCGCG
>JBIIFF010000115.1:0-3157 GCA_044237445.1 Microbacteriaceae bacterium
ACGTTCTTCTCGCGAAGCAGGTTGGTGTTCCTTACCTCCTCGTCGCACTCAACAAGTCCGACATGGTCGACGACGAGGAAATCCTCGAACTCGTCGAGGTCGAGGTTCGCGAGCTTCTCTCGAGCCAAGGCTTCGATGGCGACAACGCCCCCGTCGTTCGCGTTTCGGGCCTCAAGGCTCTCGAAGGCGACGCCAAGTGGACCGAATCCATCGTCGAGCTCATGGAAGCCGTCGACAACTCGGTTCCGGACCCGGTGCGCGACAAGGACAAGCCGTTCTTGATGCCGATCGAGGACGTGTTCACGATCACTGGTCGTGGAACGGTTGTTACCGGCCGCGCCGAGCGTGGAACTCTCGGAATCAACTCCGAAGTTGAGATCGTTGGAATCCGCCCCACCCAGAAGACGACTGTGACCGGAATCGAAATGTTCCACAAGCAGCTCGACGAAGCATGGGCCGGCGAGAACTGTGGTCTCCTCCTTCGTGGAACCAAGCGTGAAGATGTTGAGCGCGGCCAGGTTGTTGTTAAGCCCGGTTCGATCACCCCTCACACCGAGTTCGACGGAACCGCCTACATCCTTTCCAAGGAAGAGGGCGGACGCCACAACCCGTTCTTCACGAACTACCGTCCCCAGTTCTACTTCCGCACGACTGACGTCACTGGCGTCATCGAGCTTCCTGCTGGTACCGAAATGGTTATGCCCGGTGACACCACCGACATGGCCGTTACGCTCATCCAGCCGATCGCTATGGAAGAGGGCCTCGGCTTCGCAATCCGTGAGGGTGGCCGCACCGTCGGCGCCGGCACGGTGACCAAGGTCAAGAAGTAGTCTCGACTACTCCTTTCGTTGGGGTCCAGCCTTCGGGCTGGGCCCCTTCTTTTATGTCCGCGGCGATTTCGTAGAATATGATTGTGGAAACTTATTCTTCGAGGGGACTCCGATGCGCCGATTGATGACCGCAGCAGCTGTTGCCACCGCTTTCGCCGTAGTTGCGCCCGCCAGCGCAACCGTGACTGACGGTCTTTACCTTTCGATGGACGCGCGAGTTGCCGATTCGTATTCTGTGTCGAATCCCGGCCAATGGAACGATGTGTCACCTAATGGCCGCGACGGTACAATCTACGGAAACGTAACCCTTGACGTGCCCACTGAGTCGCTCATTTTTGATGGAACCGGATTCGGCACAAACTATGTTGACCTTGACGGAGCGTTCGATGATTTTGATTCGGGTTTGACGATTGAATTCATCGGCGAATTTGGTGCTGAAACCAACGTGTGGGAACGCATCTTTGACTTTGGAAATGGTGACGCGTCGGACAATGTTTGGGTTGGAAGACTCGAAGGCACCCAGGAACTTGCTTTCGAAGTGTGGATCGGTGCTTCCAATCAAGGTCGCTGCCACACCACTACCGGTGAGCTTGCTTCACGGGAATTGGCTCACTGGGTCATCACCATCGACGATTCATTGATCTGTCGAATTTACAAGGATGGCGTCCCTCAGAGCACGCAATTGCAAGATGGAAATGGAATTGACGTCGGTTCGCCGACTCTCGACGGAACTGTGTATCCCGCATTCCCCCGAAACATAGCGCGCGCGAACAATTACGTTGGACGCTCGAACTGGATTGCAGACCCTGACTTCGAAGGGTCAATCCAGATGATTCGCATTTACAACAGGGGCCTGACCGAAGACGAGGTGGTTGACAACACGACGAGCGCCGAGGATCCGACGGGCGGCGGCGGTGACAACGGCGGTGGCTCGAACACGGGTTCCCTCGCTGCCACTGGCTTTGACCCGCTAACCGGCGCATTGGCTGCCACGATGTTGCTTGCCGGTGGCGTGTTGTTGATGCGTCGTCGATCTCGCCGTTCACTCTAAGCCGGTTTCATGACGTTCCAACGCGAGCACGGCCACGCGTTCACCAACCAGGAAATCATGGATTTCTGGACCGATTCCGACGGACCCGGTGGCGAGGATCTGTTGGAGATCTGCGACCACGCAAAACCAGGGACCCCTCTCAACATGCCGATATGGAGTGGGTACAAGTTGATGCGACTGACCGACGGCGATGTACTCGAGCAAGTGCCTGACCAGACGGCACCGCACGATTTTGGTCGGCTGATCTTTCGCGGCTCGAACCTCGGCGACGACGACATCACCCAACTCGCCGTGGACCTCGTCACCCGGAACCAGCTGGAGATCGCCGTGGCGTTCGCCTTTCACTTCGAACCAGCGAACTTCGGCGCGGACGCGCAATCACTGGCGAACCTTCGATCACGACTCTGGTCAAAATGGACTGGGATTTCGCCGGACCAACGCGTTCGCATTGATGAACGCCTCAGGAACGAAAACCCTGCGTACGCAACGATGGTCGCCTTCCTCGAGGAGCCTGGTAACCCTCGTTATCGCGGCTTGTTGGAGTCTGCCGTCAACGAATCCGATTTAAGCGTGCTCTACCAACTCAACCCCGGCTGAAGTTGCACCTGTTTTTCACACCGAATTTGCCTGCCAACCCGTTTTTTCACACAATTCCCCGTATTCAGGCGAAAACCGGGGATTTTGTGCGAAACGTGTAAAAAATCAGGTGGAACCGAGCGGGCTGGAAGTCGAACAGGCGACACGCCCGAGTTGCACAAATGCCGGGGTTGTGAGAGAGTGGGGAGGTTGTATACGCGGCACTTTGTTGTGTCGCTCACTGTCCAGAAGTGATTAGGCCGCGGTTTCCCGCATTGACCTGGTCCGCTGACAGACAACACGGCTTACCGCTCACGGGTTTCCCGTGTGACGGGCGGGCTAGTTGATAGCAGAACAGTGGTGCGCAAGCACAAAGTGCTCACGGACAACCTTGTCGGTGAACTGAAAGAAAGAGTGGATCATGGCGGGACAAAAAATCCGCATTCGGTTGAAGTCGTACGACCACGCCGGAATCGACGCCTCGGCGCGAAAGATCGTGGAAACGGTCACCCGTGCGGGTGCGACCGTTGTTGGCCCCGTGCCGCTTCCGACGGAGAAAGACGTCATTGCCGTCATTCGCTCTCCTCACAAGTACAAGGACAGCCGCGAGCACTTTGAGAAGCGCACCCACAAGCGTCTTATCGACATCATTGACCCGACTCCGAAGGCGGTCGACTCGCTCATGCGTCTCGACCTGCCC
>JBIIFF010000039.1:0-11983 GCA_044237445.1 Microbacteriaceae bacterium
TCGCCATCACGATTGCCGGAAGCCCTCTTCCTACCGTTCTGAGGAAACAGTTCCAAGAGGCGGTCACGCCGAACCTTTCGGTTCGATACGGGTCCACCGAAACGGGGACGATTGCCATCGCATTTCCCGGCGACCATGACATCGAAGGCGGCGTTGGAATTCCGCTCCCGGGGGTCGAAATCGACATCGACAACGCCGTGTTATCCGATTCAGTCGGCGCGCTCAAGATTAGGACGCCGGGGATGGCCACGCATTACCTCGATGCAAGCGCTCATCAAATGAGCGCCTTTAACCACGGATGGTTCATTCCAGGAGATCTGGGCGAGATCCTCGATTCGGGGATTTTGCGCCTACACGGCAGGACCACTGAGGCATTTACGTTGGATGGAGTCAACATATTTCCTCGGGAGATTGAATCCGCGTTGCTCAAAAACCCTATGGTCAAAGACGTTGCCGTCGTCAAAAGGGAGTCTCCGAATCATGATGGAATTCCCGTCGCGTTTGTGGTCGTGAATCCGCGTCACGATTTTGATGAATTTGGTTTGCTCTCATGGGCTCGGAACGAAATGGGGCTTGCGAGTCCACGCCAGATCATCGCTCTCGACAGCCTCCCCACTTCGGACCAAGGGAAAATTGACTTCAAGGCGCTGTACAACCAGGTCAACGGCTAGAACCCCAACCATCAATCCATGGCCCGACGGTTGGGGATGCTCTCAAGCACAATTGCCCCTGTCCTAGACTGAGCGCATGCTCAGTGAACGTGTCGACGTTGCCATAATCGGCGGCGGTCACAACGGTCTCGTTGCCGCAGCGTATTTGGCCAAAGCGGGAAAATCGGTTGTCGTACTCGAGCAGCACGATGTTCTCGGCGGGGCTGCGATATCCGCACAGGCTTTCGATGGTGTCGATGCCAAGCTGTCGCGATACTCCTACCTCGTGAGCCTTCTTCCGAAACGAATCATCGATGACCTGGGTCTTGACGTCGAGACAGCCCCACGGCGTTACGGATCATTCACTCCGACACCAGACGGACAAGCAGGGTTGCTGATCGACGAGATGGACGCGGAGGCGACGGCACGGTCGTTCGAATCAATAGGTGCGAGTAACGACTTTGACGCGTGGAAGGCCTTTTATGCAAAAACACAAACCATAGCTCGGCAATTATTCCCCACGGTGCTGGAACCCTTGAAAACCGAATCGGAAGTCCGGCAGTTGCTCGGCGCAGAATTGTGGAACGAGTTCTTTGAACAGCCCATCGGTGAAACCATCGCAGATTCATTCGAGTCAGATCTTGTGCGAGGCACGGTGATGACGGACGCACTCATCGGGACATTCGCCTCTAATCACGATGCAGCGCTCGACGCCAACAAGTGCTTTTTGTACCACGTGATTGGAAACGAAACCGGCGAGTGGAACATCCCGGTCGGCGGGATGGGGGCGGTGACAACGTCGATGGCCGCGCGCGCTCGGGAGTTCGGTGCCGAGCTGAAGTCGGGTTGCGAGGTCTTGTCCATCGGCGAATTGGATGGCGGCACCGCAACCGACAGTTCAGTCCGAACAATTACCTACCGCCAGGACGGGCAGACCCACTCAGTGACGGCGCGATTCGTGCTCGCCAATGTTGCCCGGCCAGTCCTCGAATCACTCCGCGGTCGGTCCCCCGCCCACACCATCGAAGGCGCTCAAGCAAAAGTCAACATGATGCTCCGGAGATTGCCGAAGCTCAAAACTGATACCGACCCAGTCGCCGCCTTTGGGGGAACCTTCCACATCAACGAGGGCTTCGAGCAACTGCAGACGGCTTTCGAGCAGGCGATGCGAGGCGAGATTCCCAACCCGTTGCCGTGCGAAATTTATTGCCACTCGATTACCGACCCGACAATCCTCGGTGACACTCTTCATGAGTCGGGCGCTCAAACTCTCACGGTTTTCACCCTCCAAACGCCGCATTCACTTGTGCGAGCCAGCGACAACAACGAGATGAGGCAGAAACTCGAGGACGCGGTCATCGATTCCATCAATTCGGTGCTGTCAGAGGACATCCGCGATCTGTTGTTGCTGGACGCACACGGCAAACCGTGTATCGAAACCAAAACGACACTTGATCTCGAACATGTCCTCGGGTTGCCGGGCGGAAACATTTTCCATGCGCCGCTCAGTTGGCCGTTCGTCCCGGATGACTCGCCCCTCGCGACGCCCGCCGAACGATGGGGTGTCGACACCCCCGAGCCGCGCATCTTCTTCTGCGGATCAACCGCGAGGCGTGGTGGCGCCGTCAGCGGAATCGCCGGCCACAACGCGGCAATGGCTGTCCTTGAATTCGACTAGCGCCACGGTAAAGCCCCAATTTGACTGACGAGAGTGTCGAAATGAAACGTTGTCTGAATTGTCAAATGGTGCCTCGTGTTCTAGCCTCGCCAGTATGAGCCGGATAAAAAATCTCTTCGACCGGATTCGAAATCGCCTCGCGAGAACTCACGAAAAAGATAGTTCGTCCCACCGAAGCGGTCCCCTTCAAATCCACCACCTTGTTTTGACAGGGGCAACTTTTGACGCTGATGCGGGAAGTCTCTTTGAAAAGTTTCGTGAGGGACGACATGAACCTAAAGCCACTTCACATCAAGGGCTATACCCCGATTTCTATGACACAAACCCAAAGACGCTGGATCTGCTAGAGACTCTGGTTCTCAACATGAATCCACAAGTAGTAGTGGAAACTGGAGTAGCCAACGGCGCATCAACTCGTCGAATTCTTTCCGCACTCTCCCACAATCGCGGAGGTGGGAAGTTGATTTCCTGTGACATTGACAGTCGGGTTGCAACAGCGGAGCTGTTGGCTAACCCAATGTTCGAGTTTGTCGAAATCGGGACAAAAAGCGATTTCTCAGATTTGGTCGAACGACTGGACAAAGTTGACCTGTTTTATCATGACTCAGACCACACGTACGATCACCAGCTCTTTGAATACTCGACCGTCTGGGAAAAAATGCCTCGCGGGGGAATTTTGGTCAGTGACGACATCAACTGGAGCTACGCGTTTTTAGACTTCTGCGTCTCTGTGAAAAGGGTTCCTTACGTACTGTCCGACACGCAGAAGTTTGCCGGGTTTATTCAGAAATAACTCCGAGAAGAGGATCGGTCGCGCGGGCCCGAACCGACCGGTTCACCGCCGACACGATCGCCTTGAGTGACGCAGTCGAGATGTCTCCGTCTATTCCCACTCCCCACAGAGTTTGCCCGTCGACTTCGAGCTCGACGTAGGCGGCCGCAAGAGCGTCCCCCGATGCGCTTAGCGCGTGCTCGACATAGTCGAAGAGGCGAATGGAATGACCCTGCCCAGCCATAACCGAAAGGAACGCGGCCACCGGACCGTTTCCGACCGCCTGCACCGAATGCTGGGAGTCTCCGACCCGCAGAACTGCATCGAGCGTGACCTCGCCTGACATGTCCGACGCGGTGCGCGTGCCCATCAGTTCGTAGCGCCCCCACTTGTCGTCAATGATGGCGGACGGCAGGTATTCGTCCTGGAAGATGTCCCAGATGTCAGCGCTCGAGACCTCGCCGCCCTCGTGGTCGGTCTTTTCTTGGACCACACCACTGAATTCAATCTGAAGTTTGCGGGGTAGGTCGAGGTTGTGATCGGACTTCAACAGATAAGCCACACCGCCCTTACCCGACTGCGAGTTCACGCGGATGACGGCTTCGTAGGAACGACCGACATCTTTCGGGTCGATGGGCAGGTACGGGACCGCCCACTCGATGTCGTTGACGTTTTTACCCTCGGCAGCCGCGGTGGCGGCCATCGCTTCGAAGCCCTTTTTGACGGCGTCCTGGTGCGAACCCGAGAACGCGGTGTAGACAAGGTCGCCGGCCCAGGGGCTGCGCTCGTGCACCTTCAACTGATTGCAGTATTCCGCGGTGCGACGAATGTCGTCGAGGTTCGAGAAATCGATCTGCGGGTCAATCCCCTGCGTGAACAGGTTGAGCCCCAGTGCAACGAGGTCGACGTTGCCGGTGCGTTCGCCGTTTCCGAACAGACAACCCTCGATACGGTCGGCACCCGCCATGTACCCGAGTTCCGCGGCAGCGATTGCTGTTCCGCGGTCGTTGTGCGGGTGTAGCGACAAGATGACATTTTCGCGGTGATTGAGGTGGCGGCTCATCCATTCGATGCTGTCCGCGTACACGTTCGGTGTCGCCATTTCGACGGTCGCGGGCAGGTTGATGATGACCTTGCGGTCGGGGGTCGGCTCGAGGACCTCGAGCACTTGGTTACACACGTCGACAGCGAATTCGAGTTCGGTGCCGGTGTACGACTCGGGCGAATACTCGTAGAAGACATTTGTGTCCGGAACTTCGCTCTCGAGCGACCGGCACAGCCGCGCGCCTTCGAGTGCGATGTCGATGATGCCCTGTTTGTCGGTCTTGAACACGACGTCGCGCTGCAGAATGCTGGTCGAGTTGTACAGGTGAACGATGGCGTTTTTGGCCCCGCGAATCGACTCGTACGTGCGGCGGATGAGGTGTTCGCGCGATTGAGTCAACACCTGAATCGTCACGTCGTCGGGAATAAGTCCCTCGTCGATGATGGTCCGAACGAAGTCAAAGTCGGTCTGGGACGCCGAGGGGAACCCCACCTCGATTTCCTTGTAGCCCATCGCGACGAGTTGGTCGAACATGACCCGTTTGCGTTCGGGGCTCATAGGGTCAATCAGCGCTTGGTTCCCATCGCGCAGGTCGACCGCGCACCAGCGCGGTGCGGTGGTGATGCGCTTCGCCGGCCAGGTGCGATCGGGCAGGTCGACGGCGATTATTTCGTGGTACGGACGGTATCGATGAACGGGCATCGACGTCGGTTGTTGGTTGTTCTTCACGGGTTCTCCTCGGTTCTACGGGTGTCGGCCAATGCGAGACTCCGCGACGAGTGGTGACCTGAAGACTAGGACCCGTCGCGGCCGCTAAGAAGGAGACCGTTCAACACGCATTCAGGCTAACACGCCCGACGACCCGTCGGAAATGTCAAAAACCCATTTTCCCGAGCGCTTTGGGGTCGCGCTGCCAGTCTTTGGCAATCGTGACGTGCAGGTCGAGATAAATTTTCTTTCCTAGAAGCGCCTCGATTTGCGGCCGCGACCGCTCCCCGATCAACCGCAGCATCGAACCGCGGTGACCGATGATGATGCCCTTTTGGCTGTCGCGTTCGACAATCAGAGTCACGAACACTTTGGTTCGACCGTTCTCGCGGACGATGTCCATCAGCGTCACCGCCAACGAGTGCGGCAGCTCGTCGGTCAATTCCTCGAGCACCGCTTCGCGAACGATTTCGGGGATTCGTGACTCCACCGATTCGTCCGATACCGACCCGTCCGGATACAGGTGAGGCGATTCGGGCATGAGTGGGATGATTGCGTTCACGAACTCGTCGATTCCGTCTTCGGTGACGGCGCTGAGCGAGATGACGAGCGTCCAATCGCGAAGCTGGCCGACCTCGGCCAGTTTGTTGAGGACCGCGGTGGACGACACGCGGTCGGTCTTCGTCACGATCGCGACGACACGAGCACGGGGGTACCGCGCGAGCTGTTCGAGAATGAACAGGTCGCCCTTACCGATTGTTTCATCCGCGGGTAAACACATTCCGATGATGTCGACGTCCCCCAGAGTGGTTTCGACGAGGGCGTTCAACCGCTCGCCGAGAAGCGTCCGCGGCCGGTGCAAGCCCGGCGTATCGACAACGATGAGCTGGCCGGTCCCGCGCGTGACAATGCCCCGAATCGTCTTACGAGTCGTCTGGGGCTTGGACGACGTAATCGCAACCTTTTCGCCGATCAGGGCGTTCATCAGTGTCGATTTTCCGACGTTGGGCCTACCGACGAACGAGATGAACCCGCTCCGCGACGTCACGAGGGGTCGACGATTCTCACGAGGACCGTGACAAGTCGCTTGCGGCGGCGTTCGACGCGATCCGCGACGAGTTCCAATCCCGAAACCGTGACGGCGTCCCCCGTTTCCGGGAAACGACCGAAGTTCTTGACGAACAACCCACCGAGAGTGTCGACGTCGTCCTCGTCGATCGGCAAATCGAGATGTTCGGCCAAATCATCAATGTTGGTCGAGGCGTTGACGCGAAGCGACCCATCGCCGAGATTGACAATGTCGACGTCGTCCTCGTCGTATTCGTCGGATATTTCACCGAGGACTTCTTCGATGAGGTCCTCCATGGTGACCAGCCCGGCGATTCCGCCGTATTCATCGACGATGAGCGCCATGTGGTTGGACTCGGACTGCAGCACACGCAGGGCTTCGTCCGCCATTTTGACCTCGGGGAGGAACAGTGCGGGTCGAACGAGTTCGGTGATGAGAGCCTTTTTTGCGCGGTCGGGGTGCGCCCGAACGAACCTCGCCGTGTCTTTGATGTGCGCGATTCCGATCACGTCGTCGTTGTCGACGCCGACCACCGGCATTCTCGAAAACCCTGCGGACAAAAACTGCCCAAGCGCCTCGTCGACAGTCACCGTGGAGTCGAGCGCGACCATCTCGGTTCGCGCAACCATGACTTCGCGCAGGATGGTGTCACCGAAATCGAAAATCGACCGGATGAGGTCGCGGTCTTCTTCTTCGATCGCGTCCGACTCGGTGGCTTCGTCCACCATGCTGAGCAACTGGCGTTCCGTCTGAATTGTGGTTCGAGCGCGTCCCGGAGTGACCGCGTTGCCGATACCGACGAGCGCAATCGTGAGCGGACCGAGGACGAGTCGCATCGCCCGAACGATTCCCCCGGTCCAGCGGGCAATGGTCATGGGGTGGGCGCGACCGACGCTGCGAGGGCTGGAACCCACCAACACGAAGACAACGACGGTCATTGCGATGGCCGATGCAACCAACGACTGCGTCAGGTCGTAGCCGAGGCTCACAAACATCAGCGCGACCAAGATAGCCGCGAAGGTTTCGCACAGCACGCGTACAAAGTTGACTGCGTTGAGGTGGGACGGGACGTCCGCGGCGATGGCGTCAAAACGTCGCTGGGATTTTCCCGCACCGAGGTTGGCGACGTCATTTCGCGACAGCGACTGATACGCGGCGTCAATCGCCGCGGTCAATCCACCGAAGGCGACGAGCGCGAGCGCAATCGCGGCGAACCACAGAGCCATTAGCGGTCCGCCTCCTGGAATGAATCGACGAGTTGGCGTTGCAGCGCGAACATCGCGCGTTCGGATTCGGGGTCGGCGTGATCAAAGCCAAGGAGGTGCAGGATTCCGTGCGACAACAGCCACCGAACTTCGTCGTCGGTCGAGTGCTTTGCGGCGATCGCCTGTCGGGCGGCAACGGTCGGGCAAATCACGACATCCCCCAGCAACCCTGGGTCGGACGGTTTGTCGTCGTTGCCTGGTCGAAGCTCATCCATCGGGAACGACAGCACATCCGTCGGCCCCGGTTCGTCCATCCATTCCATGTGCAGTTTTTCCATCGCGTATTCGTCCACAAACAAAATCGCGAGTTCGGCGTCGGGGTGAACCTTCATATTCGCCATCACGTGTGACGCGAGCCGCCTCATCGTCTCGAGGTCGATGTCCTCGGTGGTTTCATTGGCAATTTCGACGCTCACGAGTTCCCCCGTTTTCGAGTGACAGACTTCGCGTGCAGTTCCTGTTCGTAGCGGGTGTAGGCGTCGACAATCTTGCCGACGAGCGTGTGCCGGACCACATCGGCGCTCGTCAGTGTTGCCACGACGACGTCGTCCATTCCGTCCAGTATCTCGGTCGCGAGTTTCAGTCCCGAGATTTCCGACGGAAGGTCGACCTGGGTGGTGTCCCCCGTGATCACCATCGTCGAACCGAAACCGAGGCGCGTGAGGAACATCTTCATCTGCTGGGGTGTCGTGTTCTGGGCCTCATCGAGGATGATGAACGAATCGTTGAGCGTCCGCCCTCGCATATACGCCAACGGGGCGACCTCGACCACTCCCGTCGCGAGAAGTTTGGGGACGAGTTCGGGGTCCATCATGTCGTTGAGTGCGTCGTACAGCGGACGAAGGTACGGGTCAATCTTTTCCGTCAGTGTGCCCGGCAGGAAACCGAGTCGCTCGCCCGCTTCGACGGCCGGGCGAGTGAGGATGATCCGCGTCACTTCCTTACGCTGCAGGGCTTGCACCGCTTTCGCCATCGCCAGATAAGTCTTTCCGGTCCCCGCAGGACCAATGCCGAACGTGATGGTCGAGTGCTCAATCGCGTCGATGTACGCCTTCTGTCCGGCTGTTTTCGGGCGGATTGTCTTGCCGCGCGCCGACAGAATCGCCTCACCCAGAACGCCCGAGACGCTGCCGCCGGCGCGGGTGATTGTTGACCCTTCGACCACGTCGCTGTCGGCGAGATCGACGCCGTTGGCGATCATGTCCATCAATTCGCGGATGTGACCCTCGACTCGGGACACTTCGTCCGTTTCGCCGTCAACTGAGATCATGTTGCCGCGCGAGTGAATCGAGACGGACGGATAGCGCTGCTCGAGCGAGGTGAGAAAGCGGTCCTGTGGGCCGAGTAGCCGGACCATCGCAATCCCGTCGACTTCGATGTCGAGGCGCATGACGTCACTCTTGGCCAAGGGAACCTTCCGACAAGCCACCCGCGAGAACGTGCGCGTGGACATGAAAAACGCTCTGTCCGGCGTTCGCCCCGGTGTTGAAAATCAGCCGAAAATCCCCGTCAGCGTGTTCCGCGGCGAGGTCGCGCCCGACGGCCACCATTTCGGCGAGCAACGCGGGGTCGCCCGCGGCCAGTTCCACCACGTTGGCATAGGCCTCGGTTTTGGGAACAACGAGCAAATGTAGGGGTGCGCGCGGCGCGATGTCGCGAAACGCGATGATTCGCTCGGACTCGAAAACGATGTCGGCGGGGATGTCCCCGGCGATGATGGAGGAGAAAATACTCATTGTCCCAAGTCTATCGCCGTCACCACACGCCGCCGAGGGCAAGAAGAGCCGCGATCGCCGCCGGACCCGCGGTGGATGTTCGCAGGATCGGTCCGTCAAGGCGAACGGGAGTCGCGCCCATCGCACGCAGGGCGTCGATTTCGCTGTCGGCAATTCCACCCTCGGGACCCACGACGATTCCGACGGTGGTCGGTTGCCCCGCCGCCGTGAACCAGCTCGACAGTGATTGTTCGCTCCGCGGATCGAGCACAATCCAGGCCGCGTCGGGCGAACTCGCGCAGATTCCCGCGGTCAACACGGGTGCGTAGACGATCGGGACTCGACTGCGCATCGACTGTTTGGACGCTTCGCGGACGATCGCGGTCCATCGCGCGACGCCTTTTGCGACCTTGTCCCCGACCCACCTCGACACCGACCGTTCGGATTGCCAGGGCACGATGACGGAAACCCCCAGTTCCGTGGCGGCCTGAACGGCGAGCTCGTCGCGGTCGCCTTTTGCTAACGCTTGTGCCAACACGATCCGAAGCGTCGGTTCGCTGTCACAGCGGGCGTTGTCGACAGAACACGCGACTCGGGTTTTGTCGGCGAGCGTCACCGTCGCGTCCGCCCGCCAGCCGTTTCCATCCGACACCTCGAAGCGGTCCCCGACACGTACGCGGGCGACCTGAACGGCGTGCCGCGCTTCGTCGCCGACGAGTTCGACCGCCTGTGTCGCGGTGGTCAGCGCCTGCTCGACGAAATAGAGGTTCGCCATTATTCGGTAAAGAACCGATCGCGCAGTTTGGCAAACAGCCCCTGGCGGTGTTCGGCGAGGTGGGGTGTGGACGCGGGCCGAAGTGACGCGAACTCGTCCATGAGTTTCGATTCTTTTGAATTGAGTTTGGTGGGAGTCATCACTTGGACACCGAACTTGGCGTCACCGCGTCCGCTGCCACGCAGGTGGCCGACTCCACGGTTTTTGACGACCACGACATCACCCGACTGCACGCCCGGCTTGATGTCGAACGAGATCGCACCATCGAGAGCCTCGAGCGAGATCGACGTCCCACGAACCGCATCGACCATGTCGATCTGGACCGTGGCGAGCAGGTCATCGCCCTGACGCGCCCAGACGTCGGACGGGATAACGTGAAACTCGACGTACACGTCACCGGCCGGGCCGCCCGCCTCGCCGACTTCACCGACGCCCCGAAGGTGAACGCGCTGGCCGGTTTCGATTCCGGCGGGGATGTGAATGTCGAGAGTGGTGCGGGCCCGAACTCGGCCGTGCCCGGCGCAGGTGGGGCAGGGCGCCGCGATGACGGTGCCGTATCCGCGGCAGGACCCACAGGGTGTTGCCGTGACAATGTTGCCCAAAAGGCTGCGAACCTGGCGTTGCACCGAGCCGCTGCCGCCACACACATCACACCGCGACGGGTTTGTGCCCGGCGAGCAGCAGGACCCGTCGCAGGTGTCGCAGACGACCGCGGTGTCAACTTCGACTTCGCGTTCTCCTCCGAAGATTACGTCCACCAAGTCAATGTCGACCCGCAACAGGGCGTCATTGCCGCGTTGTGCTCGGCTCGCTGGACCGCGGGTTTGTCCACCGCCGAAGAACGCGTCGAAGACGTCCCCCATGTTCCCGAAACCGGGCATCCCGCCCTGACCGCCCATGTCGTAATTGCGGCGCTGTTCGGGGTCACCCAAAACGTCGAAGGCGTGGGTGACCGCCTTGAACTTGTCTTCGGCGTCCGCTCCCGAGTTCACGTCCGGGTGCAATTCGCGGGCGAGCTTGCGGTATGCCTTTTTGATCGCGTCCTGGCTGGCGTCGCGCGAGACACCCAAAACCTCGTAGTGATCCATTAGTCCTCGTCCCCCAGAACCTGCGACAGATAGCGGGCGACCGCGTCGACGGCCGCCATGTTGAGCGGATAGTTCATGCGGGTCGGACCCAAAATCGCCACGCGCGCCGAATCGCCGCCGGTCGACGAATACGCGCGTGACACGATGGCCGCGTCGGACAAATCGTCGACCATTTCGCGACCGATTCGAACACCCGAATCGTGAGGTGCGTCGCGCATCTCGCCGAACAGGCGAAGCAGCGTCACCTGTTCCTCAATCGCGTCGAGGACGGGGGCCACGGTTCGGGCGAAATCGTTGTCGGACCGCACAAGTTTGGGTGTTCCCGCCACGATGAGTTTGTCTTTGCGGTGCGAATCGACCTGTGCCCGAAGAGCGAGGCGAACCGCCTCGAGCGAAGTCGCCAGGGCGGGCGGTGCGTCGCGAACGAGCGCGGTCATCACCCCGTCGATCTCACCAAGCGCGACCCCGGCGATCGTGGTCGAGACCCGCGCACGCAGGTCGGCGATGGTCTCGTCGTCCAGCACGCGGTCGAAATCGACCATACGTCGGTCGACGCTGCCCGCGGTGGTAATCAGGACTGAGAATGCTTTGGTCGCGGACACGGGGACCAATTCGACGTGGGCGGCCTTGTCGTTACCCAGTGTCGGAAACTGAACGAGAGCGACCTGGTTCGTCAAATCGGACAACAATTTCACGCTGCGGCCGTAGAAGTCGTCGACGTCGAGCGATTCGTCGAGAAAACGATGAATCGCGAGAATCTGTTGGGGCGTGAGTGGCGTGATGGCGCTCAGCGAATCCACGAATCGTCGATAACCGAGGTCGGTCGGCACGCGACCGGAGGAGGTGTGTGGCGCGTGAATCAGGTTGGCTTCTTCCAACAGCGCCATGTCGTTTCGGATGGTCGCTGAGGACACACCAAAATCGTGACGTTCCACAATCGCCTTTGATCCGACCGGCTCGCGCGAATCGACATAGTCCTCAACGATGACACGCAGAACGTCGAGCGCTCGTTGCGAAACCATTGACACCTCCACGATTGGCACTCTCAGGGGTAGATTGCTAATAGACCAATATTACGCCCGAGCACAGTCCCCGCCTTCACCATAAGGAGTCAGCAATGTCGGATTCAACGCCATCCGCTTCGTCCAATCAGCTCGCCGGGCTCGCCCATGCACTGGGCATCCTCACTAGTTTCGTTGCTCCGCTCATCATTTGGCT
>JBIIFF010000117.1:0-3106 GCA_044237445.1 Microbacteriaceae bacterium
TTCATAAACTTCTTTTCACGAAGTTCGCGTCCGACGGGGCCGAAGATGCGGGTTCCGCGCGGCTCGCCTTCTTTGTTCTTGATGAGCACTGCGGCGTTCTCGTCGAACTTGATGTAGGAACCGTCAGCACGACGCGTTTCCTTCACGGTTCGAACGATGACGGCCTTGACGACCTCACCCTTTTTGACGTTTCCACCCGGGATCGCGTCTTTGACGGTCGCAACGATGATGTCGCCAATGCCCGCGTAACGACGGGTTGAGCCGCCGAGCACGCGAATCGTGAGCAGCATCTTTGCGCCGGTGTTGTCCGCGACCTTGAGTCGGGATTCCTGTTGAAGCATGTTGTTCTCCTAGTACGAGAGGCGAATTACTTCGCCTTCTCCACGATCTCGACGAGACGCCAGTTCTTAGTTGCGGACAGCGGACGGGTCTCGGCGATGACAACGAAGTCGCCGATACCGGCGGTGTTGTTCTCATCGTGAGCCTTGACCTTGGACGAACGGCTCATGACCTTGCCGTACAGCGGGTGCTTGCTGCGCGATTCGATTTTGACGGTGATGGTCTTGTCCATCTTGTCGCTCACGACGAGCCCACGGCGAACCTTGCGGTACGGACGCGCCTCTGCGGGTGCGACGTTCTTCTCGGTAGCCATTACTTGGTCTCCTCAGTGGTTTCGGCCGTGGTCTCCGCGGCTTTATCGGTCGCTGTGGCCTTCTTGGCCTTCGCCGCCGTGGTCGGCTTGACGACGGGGGCCTTGACGGTGCGGAATCCCAATTCACGTTCGCGAATGATGGTGTAAATCCGGGCGATGTCGCGCTTGACGGCACGAACGCGGCCGTGGCTCTCGAGCTGACCGGTCGCCGACTGGAAACGAAGGTTGAAGAGTTCTTCCTTCGCCTTCTTCAACTCGGACATCAGGTGCTCGTCCTCGAACGTGTCGAGGTCGGCGGGCGTCAGGGTCTTGGTTCCGACAGACATTATGCGTCTCCCTCTTCACGCTTGATGATGCGCGCCTTGAGCGGCAACTTGTGGATGGCGCGAGTCATGGCTTCACGAGCGAGTTCCTCGGAAACACCAGCGACCTCAAAGAGGACGCGACCCGGCTTGACGTTCGCAATCCACCACTCCGGCGAACCTTTACCGGAACCCATGCGGGTTTCAGCTGGTTTCTTGGTCAAGGGGCGGTCGGGGTAGATGTTGATCCACACCTTTCCACCACGCTTGATGTGACGGGTCATCGCGATACGCGCCGACTCAATCTGGCGGTTCGTCACGTACGCGGGCGTGATCGCCTGGATACCGAACTCGCCGAACGAGACCTTGGTTCCACCGGTCGCCGCACCCGAACGCTTGGGGTGGTGCTGCTTGCGGTGTTTGACTTTACGGGGAATAAGCATGGTTTACGCCTCTGTTCCTGCGGTAGCGGCCGGAGCCTCGGTACCACGCGGTGCGCCGGCACCACGACGAGGAGCGCCGCGGTTTCCGTCGCGACCACCACGGGCCACTTTTTGGGCAGCCTGTTCGCGGGCGAGGTCTTTGTCGGTGATGTCACCCTTGTAGATCCACACCTTCACGCCGATTCGGCCGAACGTCGTCCGGGCCTCATAGAAGCCGTAGTCGATGTTGGCACGAAGGGTGTGGAGGGGAACGCGTCCTTCGCGGTAGAACTCGGAACGCGACATTTCAGCGCCACCGAGACGACCCGACACCTGGATTCGAACACCCTTGGCGCCGGCGCGCTGAGCGCCCTGAAGGCCTTTACGCATCGCACGACGGAACGCCACACGAGCGGACAGTTGCTCGGCGATGCCCTGGGCGACGAGTTGTGCGTCGGCTTCGGGGTTCAGCGCCTCAACGATGTTGATGATGACGAGCTTGCCCACCAGAGCGAACGCTTCTTCACGCAGGCGGTCAAGTCCCGTTCCCTGGCGGCCGATGGCCACACCGGGGCGCGCAACGTGCACGTCAACCGTGACGCGGTCGCGGGTGCGGCGAACCACCATGTGCGAGACGCCGGCACGATCGAGTTTGTCCTGGAGGAAGCGGCGGATCTTGATGTCTTCGGCCACATAGTCCGAGTAGCGTTCGCCGACCTTGGTCGAGTCCGAGAACCACTGCGAACGGTGGTCCGTCGTGATCCCGAGGCGGAATCCGTAGGGGTGTACTTTCTGACCCATCTCTACTTGCCTGCCTTCGCGGTCGGGGCCTTCGCGGCAGCCTTGGGGGCTGCTTTCTTTGCCGGAGCCTTTTCTGCAGCTTTCGCTGCTACTTCGGGGGCTGCTTTCGGTGCTGCTTCGGCGGCTGCTTTCGGTGCCGGAGCGTTCGAGACCTTGGCCTCGGGAGAGCTCAATACAACGGTGATGTGGCTCGTGCGCTTGAGGATCTGGAACGCACGACCCTGGGCACGAGGCTGGAAACGCTTCATCGTCGGGCCTTCGTCAACGAAAATACGCTCGATGACGAGGTCGGCCTCGCTAATGAATTCGTTCGTCTTGTCCGCCGTGACACGGGCGTTCGCAACGGCCGAGGCGACGAGCTTGAAAACGGGCTCGGACGCTCCCTGCGGCGCGAACTTGAGGATCGCGAGTGCCTCTTCGACGTGCTTGCCGCGAACCATGTCGATGACACGGCGCGCTTTCTGCGGAGTGACGCGGATGTTCTTGAGTTTGGCGATGGATTCAACCATGATCTGTACCTTCGCCGCTTAGCGGCGACGTCCCTTCTTGTCATCCTTCACGTGTGAACGGAAGGTACGGGTGGGGGCGAACTCACCGAGCTTGTGGCCGACCATCGTTTCAGTGACGAACACCGGAACGTGCTTGCGGCCGTCGTGAACGGCAATCGTGTGACCGAGCATGGCGGGGACGATCATCGATCGACGCGACCACGTGCGGATAACGTTTTTGGTTCCCGCTGCGTTTTGAGCAGCCACCTTACGGAAAAGGTGGTCGTCAATGAAGGGACCCTTCTTGAGGCTACGAGGCATTCCGGGCTCCTACTAACGCTTCTTACCGACAGTGCGGCGACGGACAATGAGCTTGTTGCTTTCCTTCTTCGGACGACGCGTGCGTCCTTCAGACTGACCCCACGGGCTGACCGGGTGACG
>JBIIFF010000040.1:0-11762 GCA_044237445.1 Microbacteriaceae bacterium
TCGGCTTTGCTGGTGCCTTCGCGGTCGGCTTTGCTGGTGCCTTCGCGGTCGGCTTTGCTAGTGCCTTCGCGGCCGGCTTTGCGGCATCTTTAGCGGCGGGCTTAGCAGGTGCCTTAGCTGGGGCCTTAGCCGCCGGCTTTACGGGAGCGCTCTCGGGCTCAATCGGCGCGCCAGAATTACGCTTGAACAAACTGGAAAAAAAATTGGCCTCGGCCATGCAGGATTCCTCTTTCGGGCAGTAGAAACCCCCGTGTCAAATTGGCGGAGCCACTGACGCGGGGTCTTTCCATTGTTAGATTACCACTGTGGACTAGTCATCCGACGTTCCGCGCGTTCGCAAAAAGTTTTCCAACTCCGCGGCGATACTTTCGGCACTGGGGACGTGACCGTCCCCGTCCACAAACGGAGACGGCGCTGGGTTGTCGATCATGTACGTGTCGTGTCTGCTCTCCAGGTTTGAGATCAACTTCGCAAGTTCATGGTTGTCGGTCACCTGATTGGCAATGTCGGTCAAGAACTCCCGACCCGCTTCTCTCAACGCGTCGGTTCGGAGCGATATTCCCGTTCCCGTCGTGATGGCATCGAGAACCGCGACGGTCCCGGCCGGGTAATCCGCGTCGGCGAGGTAGTGCGGAATCAACAACACGAATCCCGAGGTGGGGTGCCCCAGAGCGGTGAGCATGAACTCGACGAGGTGGACGAACGTGCCGGGTACCTCGGTGGTCGGCCTCCACACCGAATACTGCTCGATGAGTTCGTCCCTGTTCCCGCTGACGGTCATCCCGACAGGCCGAGTGTGTGGAACCGGCATCGGGATGGCGTGCACCCAGGTTGTCGCAGAGACCTCGAACAGTTCAATCGCGGTGACGACGGCTTCCGCGGCGGCCTCCCATCGATAGTCGGGCTCATAGCCGGACAGCAGAAGGAATTGACGACCCAGTTCGTCCGTGACGAGGCGGAGGACGAGTTCGGGTGGGCGGTAGTCGGTGAGTTTGGTCCGTTCAAAAGTGAACGTGGGGCGGCGGGCCCGGTAATCGAGAAGTTCGTCGTTATCGAACACCCACACCCGTTCGTGAGTGGTGGAATCGATCAGATGCCGTGACGCCGTGGCAACAGAACGACCCGCGTCGATGAAACCCGTGAGCAAAATGACGAGCGGCAGTCCCCGCGGGACGTCAGTGCTCACGTCTCGGAAAACCTGCTGTCCGATGCTCATATCTCCATGCTACGGCGGTATGGGTCGGTCCTCGCTTACGCTGGGAAACATGACCTCAATCGCTCACTCTCGCTCGTTAGTTTCCGGTGATGTTCTCGTAATCGGCGTGTCCCCTCACGCTGACGGAACACCGACTCACGGCACGCGCGGCAAATTGGGTCGGTGGATTTCCGATTCCATCGATCGGTTGGGTTTCGACGCCGGAAAGGACTCTCTCTCGACCGTCCCCGCACCTTCGTGGTCTGACTATCGGACTGTGGTTCTGGTGGGAGTGGCTACTGGCGAGCCATCCACCTCCGCCGTTCGATATGCCGCGGGGACGGCCTGTCGGTCACTTTCGGGAGATGTCGTGATTCACATCCCCGCAAAGAACACCGCGGACGCTACCGCTGTGGCCGAGGGGGCTCTCTTGGGCGCGACAAAGACGATGAACCGGAAGTCGAGTGACAGTGCGCCGCTCATCACCTCCATCACGGTCGTTTCCCGTCCGGTGCCGAATGTGGACATGATCCGCCCTGGCGTCGACGCCGTGGAAATCGTTCGCGACCTCGTGACGGAAGCACCCAACGTGCTCAGCCCCGATGAACTTGCCCGCCGTGTCGTTGAGCTCGCGAAGGGCGAGAATCTCTCGGTCGAAGTACTCGATGAGAAGGCTCTCGAGCGCGGCGGTTACGGCGGAATACTGGGTGTCGGTGCCGGCTCGTCGCGGCCTCCGAGGCTTGTCGTCGTCCGCTATGAACCCAAGGGGGCCCAGCGGCACATCGCCCTCATCGGAAAAGGCATCACGTTCGATACGGGCGGGTTGTCACTCAAACCAGCGAATTCGATGATCGGGATGAAATACGACATGACCGGCGCTGCGACCGTGTTCGCCGTGACTCGCGCACTGGCACAACTGTCGGCACCGATTGCCGTCACCGCGTGGTTGTGCATTGCCGAAAACATGCCGTCGGGGACGGCTGTTCGGCCGAACGATGTGCTGACGATTCGGGGCGGGAAAACGGTCGAAATCACCAACACCGACGCCGAAGGCCGGGTGGTACTCGCCGACGGTTTGGTTGCCGCGAGTGAAGAAAAGCCGGATTACATCATCGATGTGGCAACTCTCACCGGAGCAGCCCGGGTCGCACTGGGAGATCGAATCGCGGGAGCGATGGGAGACGCGGCGCTGACGTCCGTCATCACAGTCGCCGCGGAAGCTGTGGGAGAAGAGGCGTGGGCGATGCCACTTCCCGACTATCTGTTACCGATTATCGCAAGCGATGTCGCCGACATCGCCAACGCCAAGATCGGGAACACCGCTGGGGGGATGCTCATCGGAGGAGTCTTTCTTCGCGAATTCGTCGGACTCGACGATGCGGGCAAACGAATCCCGTGGGCCCACCTCGACATCGCCGGACCGGCGAACAATGGAAACGCCCCCTACGGGTACACCCCCAAAGGAGCGACGGGAACGATGGTGCGGACACTCATCCAAACGGTTCAACGCCTGGCGGTCGCTCCCCGTAATTCGCGATAGGCTCTAATGCGGTTCACACTGGGCTTCCGTGCGACCCGCACAGGGCCGTTTCCCCACAGATTATCTAGGAGTGTTGGTGACTGACGTAGCTGTAGATCTCGTCGTTCTGGGCGGCGGAAGCGGGGGCTATTCAGCCGCTCTTCGCGCCAGTCAACTGGGAATGAGTGTCGCGCTCGTCGAGAAGGACAAGGTCGGAGGCACCTGTCTCCACGTGGGTTGTATCCCGACCAAAGCGCTTCTTCACTCGGCTGAGATTGCGGACAATGTCCGTGACGCATCAAAATTCGGAGTCGGCGCGCTGCTGACGGGAATCGACGTTGCCGCGGTATCGAATTACCGTCAGGGCATCATCGACTCTAAGTTCAAGGGCTTACAGGGCCTTCTCAAGGCTCGCGGAATCACGACCTTCGACGGTTTCGGAACGCTCACCTCCGCCACCACCGTCCAGGTCGGCGAAACTACTCTCACGGGGAAAAACGTGGTCCTCGCGACCGGGTCCTACGCGAAGACACTTCCCGGTCTGGACATCGGTGGACGAATCCTGACTTCGGAACAGGCAATCACTCTCGACTACGTTCCCGCCAGCGCGATTGTTCTCGGTGGTGGCGTCATCGGCGTCGAGCTCGCATCGGTGTGGCGTTCGTGGGGAACCGAGGTCACCATCATCGAAGGACTGGACCGGCTCGTCCCCAACGAAGACGAGTCCGTGTCAAAGCAGTTCGAGCGCGCCTATCGCAAGCGCGGCATCGAGTTTTCGACGGGCGTGCGATTCGAGAGCGCGACCCAAGACGCGAACGGGGTCACTGTGACCTTGGAAGGCGGAGTCACGCACACCGCCGACGTTCTCCTCGTCGCCGTCGGGCGCGGAGCGATGACGGCGAACTGCGGCTTTGAGGACGTCGGTATCACGATGGACCGCGGCTACGTCCTTACCGATGAGCGGCTTCGCACCAACATTCCCGGCGTCTTTGCCGTCGGCGACATCGTTCCCGGCTTGCAACTCGCTCACCGCGGTTACCAACACGGTATTTTTGTGGCGGAAGAAATCGCGGGGCTCAACCCAGCGGTTATCTCTGACCTCAACATCCCGAAGGTCACCTATTCCGAACCCGAGATTGCCTCGGTCGGGCTCTCGGAGTCCAAGGCCAAGGAACAGTACGGTGACTCCGCTATTTCGATTTACGACTACAACCTCGCGGGCAACGGCAAGAGCTCGATTCTCGAGACCGCTGGTTCGATCAAAGTGATCCGAGTTGTCGACGGCCCTGTGGTGGGAATCCACATGATTGGTTCCCGTGTCGGCGAACTCATCGGCGAAGCGCAGTTGATCGTGAACTGGGAAGCGCACCCCGAAGACATCGCGCCCCTCCTCCACGCCCACCCCACTCAGAACGAAGCACTTGGTGAAGCGTTCCTCGCCCTCGCGGGCAAGCCGCTTCACGGGATGTAACCCACGGTCAAGGAGAACAGATCACGATGAGCACGAACGTCAACCTTCCGGCACTCGGAGAGAGCGTCACCGAAGGCACCGTCACCCGCTGGCTGAAGAAGGTCGGCGACACCGTTGCCGTCGACGAACCAATTGTGGAGGTGTCGACCGATAAGGTCGACACCGAAATCCCCTCCCCCGTGGCCGGCGTGATTGAAGAAATTTTCGTCCAAGAGGACCAGACCATCGAGGTGGGCGCGCCCCTTGCTCGTATCGGTGATGGCGGCGGAGCGGCTCCGGCGGCTCCCGCTGCCCCGGTGGTCGAGGAACCCGTGGCACCGGCGCCCGTTGCCGAAGTGGTGCAGCCTGCCGCCCCGGCGCCCGTCGCCGAACCGGTGGTTCAAGCACCACCCGTTATCGCCGCACCGGTGGTGTCCGAACCACTGATTGTCACACCCCCCGTGGTACCGGACGCACCCACTGCCGCGCCCGTTGCGCCAGCCGCGCCCGCGCCCGTTGTTCCCCCCGCACCCCGATTTGGCAGCCCCTACGTGAGCCCCATTGTTCGAAAGCTTGCCCACGATCGCGGAGTGGACCTCAACGGACTCGTCGGCACCGGAATCGGCGGACGAATTCGCAAAGAAGATGTGTTGTCGGCGGCCGACTCCACTGTGACGGCGGCGCCCGTTGCGGCGGTCTCCGCTCCGGTTTCCACACCCGTGGTCGCGCCGGCACAACCCGCCTCGACCCCCGTGACCCCCGTGGCTCCCGTGGCTCCCGTGGCTCCCGCGGCTCCCGCGGCTCCCGCGGCTGCCGTCTCGGCTCTTCGCGGAACGCGCGTACCCATGTCACGCCTTCGCAAGGTGATTGCGGAACGCGCGGTTCAGTCGATGGTGTCCACCGCACAGCTCACCACCGTGGTGGAAGTTGATGTCACCGCGGTGTCGCAACTTCGGGACGCGATCAAAGCCGACTTCCTCACCGCCACCGGCCACAAGCTCACGTTCCTTCCGTTCTTCGTGAAGGCGGCGGTCGAAGCGCTCCAGGCCTTCCCCATCATCAACAGCACGGTCCAGGGCGAGGAAATCGTCTACCCGGCGTTCGAAAACATCTCCATCGCGGTGGACACCGAACGCGGGTTGCTCACTCCCGTTGTTCAGAACGCAGCGGGGAAAACAATTGCCGCGCTGTCCGCCGAGATTGCCGACTTGGCGACACGCACACGCGACAACAAACTCACTCCGGACGAACTGCAGGGTGGAACGTTCACGGTGACCAACACGGGCTCGCGTGGTGCACTGTTTGACACGCCCGTCGTGTTCCTTCCGCAGTCCGCGATTCTCGGACTCGGACTTGTCGTCAAACGACCCGTCGTCGTGGCGGGTGACAGCATCGCCATCCGCTCGATGGTGTATCTCGCGCTGTCCTACGACCACCGGATTGTCGACGGCGCCGATGCCGCACGATTCCTCGGTGTGATGAAGTCTCGTCTCGAAGCCGGTGCGTTTACCACCGCCGACCTGGGCTACTAGGAGCATCGGTAATGGCAAAGGAAAAAGGCCGTATCGGCCAAATTGTCGAAGTCCTCGGCATCGTTATCAAACGCGACCGCCTCTCGATTCTCTGGCTGTCCCTCGGAACTCTCGGCCCCATTGCAGGTAGCGTTGCGTTTGCTCTTTTCGCCACCGGTGGCGAACCGATCAGTTTCGTCGTCTCGATTATTCTCGGGTTGATGACGGGATTGCTGGGGTTCCTGCTCGTTCTCGGGCAGTTGACTCAAAAACTGATGTATCGAAACCTGCAGGGACAGGTCGGAGCCGTATCGTCGCTCGTAAAGAACCAGCTGCGCCGTTCCTGGCGAGGCTCGGAAGTTCCGATCCGAATGAACAAGTCTCAGGACCTCGTCTATCGTTTGGTCGGACGTCCCGGTGTCGTGCTCATCACGGAAGGCGTTCGTTCACGCGTGTCGCCGCTGCTGGAAGACGCCCGCAAAGAAGCGAGTCGGATTGTCCCCGGTGTTCCGGTGCACGTTCTGCACGTCGGTGACGACGGTCTGCTTTTGAAGAGCCTGTTCCCCACGCTCTACAAACTCAAGGGGACGATTCGACGCCAGGAGATTCTGGTCGTCTCGAACCGGTTGAATTCGATTGCAAAAACACCCGCATCGATGATGCCCAAGGGTATCGATCCGGCCAAGATGCGGGCACCGCGACCTCGTTAGCGCATCCGCAACTCGTAACATTCCGGAAACATTCGCGTGACCGTGTCGTCACACGGTGTGGGTAACCTTAGGAACATCTGCAGTTCCCCTCATTTCCTCAGGAGACACCATGTTCACGACACCCGCCGAGGTACTCGATTACATCGCAAAGGAAGACGTCAAGTTCCTTGACATTCGGTTCACTGACCTTCCCGGCGTTCAGCAACACTTCAACATTCCTGCGAGCACCGTCGACGAAGAATTCTTCACCGTCGGTCAGCTCTTTGACGGCTCGTCCATCACAGGTTTTCAAGGGATCGCCGAGAGCGACCTTCAGCTGATCCCCGACGTCACCACCGCTTACGTCGACCCCTACCGCGTCGAGAAGACCATCGTCCTCGTCTTCGATATCTACAACCCACGAAACGGCGAGATTTACCACCGCGACCCCCGTCAGGTCGCCAAGAAGGCCGAAAAGTACCTCGCCTCGACCGGCATCGCGGACACCGCGTTTTTCGCACCGGAAGCAGAGTTCTTCATCTTCGACGACGTTCGCTACGAAGTTTCGTCAGGAACGTCGTTCTATAAAGTCGACTCGGAGGAAGCGGCGTGGAACACCGGACGTGAGGAGGAGGGCGGAAACCTCGCCAACAAGACGCCCTACAAGGGTGGTTATTTCCCGGTGAGCCCCGTTGACAAACTCGCCGACTTGCGCGACCAGATTTGTCTTCAGCTCGCGGCAGCCGGTCTACACGTCGAGCGCTCACACCACGAAGTGGGAACCGCGGGACAGTGTGAAATCAACTACCGTTTTGACACGATGGTCAAGGCGGCAGATGACCTCCTTAAGTTCAAGTACATCGTGAAGAACGAGGCCGACATTCACGGAAAGGTCGCCACGTTCATGCCGAAGCCGCTGTTCAACGACAACGGTTCGGGAATGCACACCCACCAGTCCTTGTGGGCCGGCGGCAAGCCGCTGTTTTACGACGAGAAGGGTTACGCGGGGTTGTCGGACATCGCGCGCTGGTACATCGGTGGAATCCTCAAGCACGCGGGTGCGATTTTGGCGTTCACAAACCCGACCATGAACTCGTACCGACGGTTGGTGAAGGGCTTTGAAGCTCCGGTCAACCTCGTGTATTCGGCTGGCAACCGTTCGGCTGCGATTCGCATTCCGATCACCGGCACCAACCCGAAGGCCAAGCGAATCGAGTTCCGTGCCCCGGACGCCTCCAGCAACCCGTACCTCGCCTTTGCCGTTCAAATGATGGCGGGTCTCGACGGAGTGATGAACAAGATTGAACCACACGCACCGGTCGACAAAGACCTGTACGAACTCCCGGCCGAGGAGGCGAAGCTGATCCCCCAGGTCCCCGGATCGTTGGACGAGGCGTTGGTTGCACTCGAAAACGACCACGAGTTCCTGTTGCAGGGGAATGTCTTCACCAAAGACCTCATCGACGAGTGGGTGAGCATGAAGCGGGCGATGGAGGTTTTGCCATCCGCGCAGCGTCCGCACCCGTTTGAGTACGAGACAACGTTCTCCTGCTAGTCACGACCTAGTGTGTTGGCGCCATCTACGGGTGGCGTCAACATCGTTAAGCGGGGAAAAAGAGTCGTTCGAACACCTGCCTCGACCGTCGGGTGATCCGAAGGTAGTCGTTTTCCAAGTCAACACCGCGCCCGGCTGGATACGCCAGAATACGAGCGACTCCCTCGAGTTGGCGGCGGTCGAGGGGGACGACATCCGAGCCGCGCGAGGTAAACAGTGTCGTCGCTGATCGGATATGCGACGAAATGAGCCACGCCTCTCGCAGGGCCGCGCCATCGGCCACCGACATGATTCCCGCTGAAATGCAGGCGTCAAGCGCAGCGAGGGTCGCCGGTGTTCGGAGGGTGGTTTCGGTGGTTCCGTGCTGCAACTGAAGCAACTGCACAAGCCACTCGACGTCGCTCAGTGACCCGGGTCCCAACTTCGTGTGACGCTTCGGATCAGCGCCGAACGGAAGTCGTTCCGTCTCGACGCGGGCCTTGATGCGGCGGATTTCGCGCGCGCCCTCCTCCGAAATTTCGCGGGTGTAGCGCACCGCGTTTGCCATCATCTCAAAATCACGGCAGAGCGACTCGTCCCCCGCCACCGGCCGGGCGCGCACCAATGCTTGAGTTTCCCAAATATCACTCCACTTCTCGTAATATGCGCGGTAGGCGTCGAGGGACCGAACGAGTGGCCCGTTTTTGCCCTCGGGGCGCAGTCCCGCATCCAAGTCGAGCGGAAATCGGACATCCTCGCCGAGTCGGGCGATGTCGTGCACCATTTTTTCGGCGACCGCGTGAGCCTCGTCACCCGCTCCTGAATCGCGAAAAACCCACAGCACGTCGGTGTCGGACGAGAACCCGAGTTCCTCGCCACCGAAACGCCCCATGGCGATGACCGCGAACTCGATTCCGTTCGAGCCTCGACCGGCGAGGTCGACGAGCGCTTGGAGCGTCGCGGAGGTGATGTCGGACAACGCCCGCCCCAATTCTTCGATCGTGATCATTCCGAGAACTGATGCGAGGGCTACGCGCAGCAACTCGCGCCGACGAGCGAACCGAATTGCGCGGGACGCATCGTCCACACTGCTGTGGCGTAAGTCGGTCGCACCAAACTCGGTGCTCAGCGCGGAGCGTGTTCGCGGCGTCAACAACTCATCGTCGTCGAGCCACGCCACCGAATCTGGAACGCGTTCGATTAGAGCAGATACGAATGTTGACAGTGACAGGACGAGCGAGAGGCGTCGTGCGGCGCCGGCGGAGTCGCGGAGCATTCGGAGGTACCAGGGCGAATCTCCCAGCGAGTCACTGATGGTTCGAAAAGAGGCGAGACCACCATCGGGATCAGTTCCCTCCGACATCCAATGGAGAAGGACGGGCAACAGGTTTCGCTGAATAGTGGCGCTTCGTGATACGCCGACCGTCAACGCCGCGATGTGACGCAGCGCACTCGCGGGATCACTAAATCCGCTGGCGCGAAGCCGTGCCTCGGCTTGTTCGCTGGAGAGGGCGAGCCCCTCACCCGGAAGTGTGGCCACCGCCGAGAGAAGCGGGCGATAAAACAGGCGCTCGTGAAGTGAACGGACATCGCGCTTGATCTCGTCCCATCGGGATAAGAGCCCTTCCGCTGTTTCGGCAAGCCCGGAGGAACGCGCGATGGTTCGGACCGTATCCAGCTCGCGCGGCATGAGGTGAGTTCGGCGCAGCGACACGAGTTGGACACGGTGTTCGAGTACCCGCAACTGTCGGTAATGATCGGAAAAGCTCGTCGCCTCGGGCCGCCCCACGTATCCGGCGTCGGACAGTTCGGCAATCGCCGACAACGTGTTCTGGCTGCGGACCGAGGAGTCATCCTTCCCGTGAACAAGCTGCAGCAATTGCACGGTGAATTCGATGTCCCGCAGACCACCGGGACCCAGTTTGATCTGGATGTCCCGCTCGTCGGCCGGAATATTGTCCGACACTCGCTCACGCATTCGTTGCACCGACTCGACGAATCCGTCGCGGCTCGAACTCGACCAGGTGAATTCGTTTACCGCGCTCAGGTACCGCTTACCCAGGTCCGCATCGCCCGCAAGTGGACGCGCCTTGAGCAGAGCCTGGAACTCCCAGTTTTCAGCCCACCGCTCGTAATAGGCGAGGTGGGACTCAAGCGTGCGGACAAGGGCGCCCTTGGCTCCTTCGGGGCGCAAGTTGGTGTCCAATTCCCACAGTGGCGGTTCACGTCCCGGTTCCGACGTTGTCTGGACAATCGAGCGAGCCCATTTTGTCGCCAAGTCGACGGCGTCACCCGGATCGACGTCAACCGCATCCGACACGAAGATCACATCGACGTCGGACAGGTAGTTGAGTTCTCGCCCACCCGCTTTTCCCATCCCGATGACAGCGAGTCGGGTCCCCGCGATGAGTTCGGGCGGTGCCTTTGTGTCGCGCTGTGCGCGTACCACCGCCGCGGACAACACCGCGCCCGCGAGATCCGCGAGCGCTTCCCCGACGCGGTCGACAACCGCTGCCGGGTCTGGTTGAGCCAGATCCCACGCCGTAATTGTGACGAGGTGCTCGCGATATCGGTACCGAATGTCATCAACCGAGTCGGTGTCGCGAAACGAACTGACGTAGTGCTGCTCGGTCGGGAGCGAATCGGGTGGGACCACCCGTGCGAGCGCATCAGGTCGTCGCAATAAGAATTCCGCCAACCCGTCGCTGAGTCCGACAATTCGAAGGAGATTCTCTCGAACTCGAGCATCCGTCAGCGAGTCGGTCGTTCCGGGGTGGGCGTCAACCAATCGCCCGAGCCAGCTCAGCGCCTTGTCCGGACTCGCGGCAACCGCGAACCACTCGGCGTCGAAACCGCGACGGGTCAATTCGTCGCGAGCGAGCGACAGGTCAACGAACCCAATGCGGGCAAGGTCCGTCAGACGTCTCTCGGCGGCCATGCCTACAACTGGCGGAAGTTCGTGTCCAGCTCCCACGGCGTCACTTGGCGACCGTAGGCATTCCACTCGGCTTGTTTGTTGCGAAGGAAAAACGTGAACACCTGCTCGCCCAACGTCTCGGCGACCAACTCACTTTCCTCCATGTAGTGAAGCGCTCGGTGGAGGTTCTCGGGTAATGGTCGGTATCCGAGCGCGCGACGTTCAATCGCCGTGAGGCTCGCGATGTCCCCTTCCGCTTCGGCGGGAAGTTCGTACCCCTCGTCGATTCCTTTGAGTCCTGCCGCGAGGAGGACGGAATACGCGAGGTAAGGGTTAGCCGCGGAGTCGAGACCTCGGTATTCGATTCGAACCGATTGTTCCTTACCCGGCTTGTACATCGGAACGCGCACCAGCGCGGACGTGTTGTTGTGACCCCACGTGATGAACGGCGGGGCCTCACCGCCACCCCAGAGCCGCTTGTAGGAGTTGACGAACTGGTTCGTAATCGCCGTGAATTCGTGTGCGTGGGTGAGAATTCCCGCCATGAATTGTCGACCGATCGTCGACAGTTGGTAGGGCTTACTCGGGTCGAAGAACACGTTTGCGTCCCCCTCGAACAGCGACAAGTGGGTGTGCATGCCGCTCCCGGGATGATTCGCGAGGGGTTTTGGCATGAACGTGGCATACACGCCCTGTTCGATTGCCGCTTCTTTCACGACGGTCCGAAAAGTTTGGATGTTGTCCGCGGTTGTCAGCGCATCGGCATAGCGGAGGTCAATTTCGTTCTGGCCCGGTCCCGCTTCGTGGTGCGAGAACTCAACCGAAATCCCGAGGTCTTCGAGGTGGCGCACCGCGTTTCGGCGGAAATCGTGAGCCGTTCCACCGGGAACGTTGTCGAAATACCCGGCCTCGTCCACGGGAATGAGGTGTTCCTGGTTGTTGTCCTT
>JBIIFF010000118.1:0-3091 GCA_044237445.1 Microbacteriaceae bacterium
AATCACTTCCGCTAGACGCCAATCGCGGCACCGGTTTCGACAAGATCGGCTTTACCATTCGGCAACCGGTTGGTGTCGTCGTCGCGATTTCGCCGTTCAACTATCCGGCCCTTCTCGTGCTTCACAAAATCGCACCAGCGCTCGCCGCGGGAAACGCCGTTGTTCTCAAGCCCGCGCGAGCCACACCGCTCACCGCTCTCGCCGTCGCCCAGTGCTTCCTCGACGCGGGGCTCCCCGCCGGAGTTCTCAATGTCATCACGGGTGGCGGTTCCGACATCGGTGATGCGCTCGTTCGCGATTTCCGTATCCGAAAGATTTCGTTCACCGGGTCCACCGTTGTCGGGGAACACATCGCCTCGGTTGCCGGTATCAAAAAACTCTCGCTCGAGCTCGGCGCGTCCGGACCCGTCATCGTTATGGACGACGCCGACATCGAGGCCGCCGCTGCATCCATCGCACTGGGTGGTTACATCAACGCCGGGCAGGTTTGCATTTCGACGCAGCGCGTCATCGTGTCCGAAAACGTCGTCGGCGATTTCCTCGACGCGCTGAAGCCGAAGGTCGAGGCGATTCGGGTCGGTGACCCGCTCGCCGATGGGATTAACGTCGGCAGCCTCATTTCGCGGGTCGAGGCCGACCGCGTGATGGCGTCCATCACCGCAGCGGTCGCGAGTGGTGCCCGTTTGGTCACCGGTGGCCAGCAGGACGGAACCGTCATCGCGCCGACCATCGTGGCCGATGTTGATCCGTACTCGCCGTTCGCGCAAGACGAGCTGTTCGGACCCGCCGTCGCCGTGAGCACCGCGCGCGACCTCGCGCACGCGATTGAGCTCGCCAACTCGACCGCCTATGGGCTCGGCGCAGGGATTTTCACTAACAACCTGGCGAATTCGATTCGCGCCATCCGTGAAATCGAGTCGGGCGTCGTTCACGTCAACTGGACGCAACTGTGGCGCGCCGACCTCATGCCCTACGGCGGTTTCAAGTCGAGCGGAATCGGAAAAGAAGGTCCGCGCTCGGCAGTGGATGAAATGACGGAAATCAAAACGGTGATTCTGCACGGAACACCGTGGGACAACTAACCAGGAGAATCATGGCCAGTCAACCCAGCACCATCCGATTGACCGTCGCCCAGGCGATCGTCAAATACATCGCCGCGCAGTACACCGTCACCGACGGGGTTCGCGTTCGATTCATTCCCGCCGCGCTCGGAATCTTCGGGCACGGGAACGTTGCGGGGTTGGGTCAAGCGCTCGACGAATACAACGACGACCTGCCGTTCGTTCAGGGACGGCACGAACAAGCGCTCGCCCACGCGGCGATTGCGTTCGCCAAGGCGTCACGCCGCCGCCAGACACTGGCGGTGACCGCGTCGATCGGGCCCGGCGCGCTCAATATGGTGACCGCGGCCGGACTCGCCACCGTCAACCGACTCCCCGTGCTGTTGTTGCCCGGCGACATCTACGCCACGCGCCGACAGGGTCCCGTGTTGCAACAATTAGAAGACCCGACCGCCCCCGATGTCTCGGTCAACGACGCGTTCCGACCCGTCTCGCGGTTCTTCGACCGCATCACCCGCCCCGAACAGATCCTCACGAGCCTTCCGCGGGCGTTTCGCGTGTTGGCGAACCCCGTCGAAACGGGGGCTGTCGTCGTGTCGCTGCCGCAGGACATCCAATCCCACGCATTTGATTACCCGGTCGAGTTTTTCGCCGAACATGACTGGAAAATCCGCAGGCCGGAACCCGAGGCGGACGACGTAACCCGCGTTGCGGAGATCCTCCGAAAGGCGCAGAAGCCTCTGATTATTGCGGGTGGCGGCGTGATTTATTCGGACGCGACCGCCGCGTTGGAGCGATTCGCCGACGCGACCGGAATCCCCGTCGCCGAGACCTTCGGCGGCAAAGGCGCGATTCAGAACCCGGGACCCTGGCATGTGTGGGGAATCGGGCTGGAGGGATCGCCCGAAACGAACCGACTGGTCGAACAAGCCGACGTGATTTTCCACATCGGAACGCGCCTGACCGACTTTGCGACCGGCTCGCAGTCGCTGTTTCAGAACCCCGACGTGAAATTCGTTTCGCTCAACGTGAGCGAGTTTGACGGCGTCAAGCAGGGCGCGGCCACCATCGTCGCCGACGCGCGCACCGGACTCGAAGCCCTGTTCACGGAACTCGGTCCGCACCGCGTCCCGCCGCCGTGGTCAGCCGAAGTCGCACAGCGACAAACGGCCTGGCGCGCAGCGCGCGACGCGGCCATTGATCCGGACGTCCTCTTCCCAACCTCGACCGCTACCGACCCTGACGGCACGGATGCGGTGATTACCCAGGGACAACTGTTGGGAGTCCTCCAGGAACACGCGCGCGCTGGCGACACACTTATTGCGGGCGCGGGCGGCCCTCCGGGTGACGTCCAAAAGGTGTGGGATGCAACGAACGGTCGTTTCGCCCACCTCGAATTCGGTTTCTCGTGCATGGGTTATGAGCTGCCCGCGGCGATCGGTGTTCGATTCGCTGACCCCGACCCCGCGCACCGCGTGACGACGTTCATCGGAGACGGCACGTTCCTCATGTCGCCCACCGAAATCGTCACCGCCGCGCAAGAAGGTTTGCCCATCACCATCGTCATTTCCGAAAACCACGGCTACCAGGTGATCCGCCGTTTACAGATGTGGCGCGTCGGGCATCACTTCGGCAACGAATTCCGCTACCGCGAACCGTCGACCAACATCGCTCAATCAGCGTCGACGCCCGCACCCCGAATGGAAGGGGCGTACCTCGATGTCGACCTCGTCGCGATTGCGAGCGGGCTCGGGGCTCGGGCCCAGCGGGTTCGAACCGCCGATGAGTTCCGAAAGGCGCTGGATGACACGCGCGACGAGACGCGTCCCGTCGTCATTGTGGTCGCCACCATCCCCCACGCCAACCTGCCGGGATCGAACGTCTGGTGGGACGTCGCGCCCGCCGAAGTGTCCGACCAGCCGTGGTTGGCCGCAGCGCGCGACGAATACGCGGCGGGGTTGAAAAACCAGAAGTGGCACGGCTAAGCCCATGACGAATCCACTCGACCGCGGAAAGTTCCGCGAGCGCCT
>JBIIFF010000041.1:0-11695 GCA_044237445.1 Microbacteriaceae bacterium
TACCTTAGCTGGGGGTGATGACAGCTATCAGATTAGATTTCGCCCGCCGACAGCCCGTCCAGGACTTCTTGAGCGCGAAGCCGAAGTTCAGGCAGGTCCACCAACCGGTCGAGCCCCTTCACCTGCTGCGCCATGCGGTGGTTGCGGGCAAACGTGTCGCGATGGCGGTCGAGGAAATCCCAATACAACGTGGTGAACGGACAGGCGTCGTCGCCCACCCGCTTCTTCGGGTCGTACTTGCAGCCCTTGCAGAACTGTCCCATTCGGCTGATGTATGCGCCACCGGCCGCGTAGGGCTTGGTCATCAACAGGCCGCCGTCGGCGTGCACGCCCATCCCGATAATGTTCGGCACCATCACCCACTCGGCGGCGTCGATGAATTGTTCGCGCATCCAGTCGAGGAACTCCTGCGGGTTGACCCCCGTCACAAGTGCGAGGTTCGACAGCACCATCAACCGCGGAATGTGATGGGCCCAGGCTCGCTCCTCGACGTCGGACACGACCGTGCGAACACAGTTCATGTCGGTGCGGGACGAGTCGCCGAACAGAGGCAGGAGCGGCCGAGAGGCTTCGAGCCCGTTGAGGTCGCGGTAGTCCTCGCCGAGGAACCAATACATCCCGTTGATGTATTCGCGCCAACCGATGACCTGGCGAATGAATGCTTCGACCGATTCGATCGGGGCGTCGCCGCGGCGATAGGCGGCAACCACGGCGTCGACGGCCTCGCGCGGATCGAGCAGCCCGTTGTTCAGATACGGACTGAGCAGCGAGTGGTGCAGCGCCCAGTTATCCCCCGCCATCGCGTCTTCGTAGGGGCCGAACCCGGCGAGGTGGTGTTCGATGAAATAGTCGAGTTGCGCGATGGCACCGGCGTGAGTTGTCGCCCACGTGCGGGTCGGTTCGTGCCCGAGGTCCGCGGCGACCTCATGGTCGATGTCGTCCCGTTCGTGCTCGAGGTATGGCGGCCAGTCGTAGTTCTTGGGCGGGGGCAGGCGGTTGTCAGCGTCGAAGTTCCAGCGACCGCCCTCGGGTTTGCCGTCCTCGACGAGGATTCCGAGTCGCACGCGTTGTGCGCGATAGAAGTTCTCCATCACGAATGTCTTCTGAGACCCGGCCCAGTCGGCGAATAACGGCCGCGGCGTCAGGAACAGGTCGTTCGGCACAAACTCGACACCAAACTCGGCGAGGATGCGTGACTGACGGAACGACGACGGTTCGGCACACACCATCGGCAGGTCGCCACCTATTTCGGCCCGCACCTGCGTTAGCCCGTCCACCGTCGTCGGCGCCTTCACATACCGAACATCGAACCCGTCGGCGCGCAACTCAGCGGCGAAGTGCCGGGCCGACGAGATGAGAAAGAACAGCCGTTCCTTGTGCCACGGGCGTCTGGTTGTCATCCGTTCGCTCTCGACCAGCGCGATGACGTCGTTCGCGGGGTCCGCGCCCGCCAACGCACCGCGATCGCGGTTCAGATGATCGAACGGGACATAGACGATTCGACGGGTCAAGCTCGGCGACACTTTTCCGAACAGTACTTCACGTTGTCCCAGTCCCGCGCCCACTTCGTGCGCCACTCGAACGGCAACCCGCACGACGCGCACATCTTGGGCGGGTGCCCGTTCTTGTCCTTGGCGATGCGCGGCATGTCCCCAGATTACGCGCATCAGCGGGAGTTCGCCCGGGCGCGATGACGCCTGGGCCAGAACCGTTTAGACCGAGCGCCGGCGAAGCGCAAACGCCAACACCGCAGCGCCAAGTCCGACAATTACCATCGGTGCGATTTCGGCTACGCCCGTGTTGGCGAGATTTTCGTTAGTTGACGTTTGGGGTCTGCGGATGGCCAGCGACTCGCTGTGCACATCGGGTGAAAGATCAGGGATGTAGCTCCAACGAGCCGAGTTTCCGAAATTGGCGAGATTGAGATTGGCCAAACCGTCATCACCGTTCACCCACATTCTTCCGCGGGAATCGAATGCCATCGACGCCACCCAGAAATCCGGGTTTGTGGCCAAAAGGGTCAGGTCTCCCGTCGAAACATCGAGACGAAAAAGTCCACCTTGGTTTTCGACGACGTAAAACTCATTTGTTTTTCCGTCATAGGCAAAACCATGAGGAAACCCTCCGCTGAGCGCGACGGTGTCAGCCGGTTTTTCGTCCGAGACGGCCCCCGTCAACAGGTCCAACGAATAGAGGTTGTCCCTCGTGAGGCCGTAGGCATTTCCCTCGTCATCAATGGCAAGCGAGGCCAACCTCACAGGCTCAGTATTATTCAACACCGGCGCAACCAACTCGATTTCCCCCGACACCAAATTCACTCGAGATAGCGCCTGAAGATCTACGTCGGGGAAGTAAAACCAATCAGTACCAGGTTTGATTGCACCCTGTCGAGCACAGCCCGACCCGAAAATTCCCCCGCTTCCGTTCCCAATTGGCGTTCGGGTTCCGACCCTAACATTCAGGGAATGTAGTTGGTGATCGTTCGTCGTGGAGTCGCACGACACCTCGAAAAGCTTGTCGCCCGAGGGAGGTGTCGGGCTCGCCACGGCAATGTGCGCCGGCACGAAAAGCAACATGAGGCTCGCGCCCACAGTCAAAATTTGTTTCACGACGGTCCGTTCAATGGGATTCGTTAACTCTAGTCGCGACGGTGTGGGCTGCCCCTGGACGCGTGTCATCGGCTATTTGGGCTCGAGCGTTCCGCGAACGAGCTTGTGCTGCGCCGCCTGCGCCACGGGCCGAACGGTGACCTGATCGAGGTTGACGTGGGAGGGCAGTTCGAGCGCCGTCACGATGACCTCGGCGACGTCCTCTGGGGACAGCGGGTTCGCGACGTCCTTGTAGAGCGCCTCGACCCGGGCGGCATCGCCACCGAAACGACCGAGCGCGAATTCTTCGGTCTTGACCATGCCGGGCGCGATCTCGATGACGCGAATCGGCTCGCCCGCCAGTTCGAGGCGCAGGACTCCCATAAGTGCGGTCGCACCATACTTGGCGACGTTGTAGCCGCCGCCGGTTTCGTAGGGCGTGCGACCGGCGGTCGATGTGATGGTGAGGATGTCGGCCGAGCCGTGCGCGCGGGCCGCGTCCCTCAGCAGAGGCAGGAAGTGTGCGATCATCTGCTGGACCCCGAGGACGTTGACCTCGAACATTGCCCGCCACGAGTCGGGGTCAGCGTTTTCGACGAGGGCGGCGTCGGTCGCTCCGCCAGCGATGTTGACAAGCGCGTCGATGCCGGACGGTGCCAGTTCGGCGGCGAGGGCCTTGATGGCAGCGAAGTCGGTGACGTCGAGCTGTTGGACGGCGATGCCGGGTTGGGCCGTGAGGGCCTCGAGCCGGTCGAGGCGACGAGCAACGGCGACCACCTCGAAACCTCGGGACGCGAGCAAGCGTGCGGTCGCGGCTCCGATTCCGCTGGATGCACCGGTTACCAGTACTCGGCGAGGTGAAGTCATACTCCGAGCGTACTAGCGCTCAACCATCCGGCTAATGACGAGTTGCGCGCCGACGCAGAAACGCAGCCACAGCGAGAATCCCAAGCGACGCGAAAAGCACTCCATCGGTCAGGCCCGCGCCGGTCTTTGCGAGTTCGTCCCCCGATGAACGAACGTTGACTGACACCACATCGACGACGTCGTCGAACGTCGAGTCCGTGATCGAGTCGTCATCGGAGAACAACACCGCCATGTTGTCGAATTCGAACTCACCGGGACTCCCGGCATCCTCGGCGAAGTCGATGCGATCAAAGGTCAAACCCTCCGAGGCGACGATATGGATGTAGGCATATGGCTCATGTCCCTGCGCGCCGGTCACGGGGTTGCCGAAGTAGTCGGCGACGGTATAGGTCGTCCCGCCTTCCGCCGACTCAAGTTCGGTCCCTTGAAGGGCCTCCATCAGCGCTTCGAACGGAAAATCGGCCAGAAGTTTGTTACCCGAGTAGAGGCGCACACGGTCGAACTCGTTACCCGCCTCCCAGTGGAAACCGAGATAGCGCGCAGGTGCGTCCAAGTCGAAAGTCGCCGTTCCCCCCGAAGGGATTACGGCCAACGGCGTTCCAGTGCCACCAGTGGTTGGCGCGCTCGCCGTCGTCGATGCACCCGAATAATGATTGGGAAGATTGGAATAGCAATCTCCCGTGAAACTTCCGAATGGAAGCGGATTTACACAGCCGCCGTCGAAAGTTGCGAGGGTGACTCCCTCGACGACACTCCCCTGCACCGTGGGTGCATCTACTGAGAAGGTGATGCGACCGGCGGCGTTCGCTGGATCAACTGTCGTTATGGCCAGTACCGTGCCCACGAGGAGGGTGGTCGCGGCAGTTGCCACGGCAGACGTCCATTTCGATCGCAAAGGCATATCCGTTCCTTTCGTGGGGAACTTGCTGAAAAGCGTTAGCGGAAGCATAGCGTGGGTATGTTGATTCTCGGTAACCTTGAGCCATGCGCCGAATCGTCACCGCCATCGCCCTTTCCTCCGCCCTCGTCCTCACGGGCTGCACGACGGCCGCCGACCCGGGCGACAAAGAAGCGTGCACCGTTTGGTCCGAGGCCCAACAGGCGATGCTGCAGACGGTCGCAGTCATCGCTGAGGTGACCCAAAACCCGAACGATCTCGCGGAGGACATCGTCGCCGAGTTCAACAAGGTCAGAAACGAACTTCTCGTCGCCTATGACAAAGCGACGAAACTCGCCACGAGCCCCGACCTCAAGTCCGCGCTGGAAGAGGCGTTCGATGCGGATTCCGTCATCTATTACGACCTCGCCGGCGCCACCGCCGAGCGCATGCAGGCCTCTATCGCCGCGGTCGGCACCGTCGTGTCGACCTGCCTCATCTCGGGAATTGATGTGTCGTCGGTGCTCGGTACCGGCGGCTAATGAACCACTACTTCGACCCGGGCGACGGGGAATGGTCGTCGCGCGAAATCCGGGTAGTCCTCGACGGCAAGGATTACACACTCGAGACCGCACCTGGCACTTTCAGCCCTGAACACTTGGACACCGGGACACGGATTCTGTTGGAGACGGTTCCCGACCCCGTGGGAACGGTTCTCGATATCGGGTGCGGATGGGGGCCGATTGCTTTGGTCGCGGCCCTGCGCTCCCCCGAGTCCACCGTGTGGGGAATCGATGTGAATCAGCGGGCGCTCGAGCTGACGCGGCGGAACGCGGTGCGCGTCGGAGTTTCTAATGTGACTGTAGGGCTACCGGCCGAAGTCCCCGCCGACCTGCGGTTCGACACCATCTGGTCGAACCCGCCCATCCGAGTCGGTAAAGCCGAACTGCACGCGATTCTCGAGACATGGATTCCGCGACTGAACCCGGGCGGTGAGGCTTGGCTCGTCGTGGCCAAGAGCCTGGGGGCGGAGTCGCTGCAGAAGTGGCTGGGCGAACGCTGGCCCGGCGCCCAGGTGTCGACGGCCACGATCGCAAAGGGCTTTCGGGTTATCGCGTTTGTTGCGGCCAGCGCCTAGACCGCGATGATTCCGCTGTACACCAGTTCGGCGGGTCCGGAGAGCGACACGTGCTCGCCGTCTTCGGCGGGGAACATCTGCACGCCGAGTGACCCGCCCGGGACCTCGACCCGCCAGTTGCTGGGGGCGCCGGGGCCTTCGCGGTGTCGCGTCGCAAGGGCGGCCGCGGCGGCGCCTGTTCCGCACGACAGCGTCCATCCGACTCCGCGTTCGTGAACGCGCATCCGGATTCGACCGATGCCGTCGTCGACGAGCGGGTCGAGCGGTGCGACGAATTCGAGATTAACGTCGGTGGTGAACGGTTTCGTGATGCTCGGGGTTTGCGCGACGTTGATTCCGTCGAGCGTTGCATCATCCACAAAAGTCACCACGTGCGGGTTCCCCACAGAGATACCGATTGACTCGTGCGGACCCGACACTCCGTCCAGTGTGATTTCCGCACTCGCCGGGGCGACAACACCATCTCCGAGTTTCCAGCGCCCGAGGTCGACCCGGAACAACCCGTTCGACGCGACCTGAACGTCTTTGACGCCGTCGCGCGTTCCGATGGCGATGCGGTCGCCCTGCGTAAGGTCGACCAGCCCCTCGGCAATCAGGTAGGCCACGAAAACGCGGATCCCGTTCCCACACATCTCGGCAGTCGAGCCATCCCCGTTGCGGTAGTCCATGAACCACTCGGCGTCGGGGTCGCTCGCGACGAGGTCACGACCCTCGGCGATGTTCGCCGAGCGGACGGCTCGAATCACGCCGTCCCCACCGACACCGAAGTGCCGATCGGCGAGGAACCCGTATTCCGCCTCGGACAGGTCGATTACGCCGTCGGGGTCACGAAAGAGCACGAAATCGTTTCCGGTTCCGTGCCCCTTCGTGAACTTCAGTGCCCGGGTCATGCATTCAGACTAATTGTTGTCCGAATCTTTCGTTCCCTCGTCAACCGAGGCGCGCTCGGCCGCTTCGCGTTCGTGCTTGGCCCGTCGGGCCTGATACGCAGAACCCGGACCGTGACCCCAGAGGTACATGTCGCCGTCCCAGAAATCTGTTTCGGGCTGCGGGCAATGGATGTTGTGCATGTCGATGCTGGGACGGTGGGCGTACTGGTCGAAAGCGTCCCAGTCCCCCAGAAGCGTGTACGTGATCTCGATCCACCCGCACGTGACACACCGAGGCTCGAGTCGGACGTCCTGATCGGGTCCCGGCTCTCGAAGGCGCGCCAAAAAGCCGCCTAGTACCGTGTTGTGGAAGGGGTCGCGGTGCCCGGGGTGTTCGAAGAACTCGCGCTGTTTGGCGATGCTCACCGTCGGGTGGTTCTCGGCGAAGAACCTGAACCACGGTCGTCCTGGTTGGTCACCCCTTTCGTCACCAAGCATGTTTATTGGCACGATCAAACCGCACGTGCAGGTGACCTGCATCTGTCCGTCGTCATCGATTCGTGCCTCAGCGGAATCGTGGACGAAAAACTTTTGGCTATGAGCGATGAGTCCCACGTTCGGCGAGTACAGACTGCGCTTCCACGCGTCGAACGAACTCGTGACGACCGGAGTAAATTGCATGTCCGGGAACGTCCCATCGAAAGACGGATCCAGTCGCTTCATGTCCGCTTTGTACCAGCGCTTGACGTTGTCGTATCGCGGGTTGTAAACCCACGTCGACGGATCGATTGAATGAACCATTGATGTATCTCCCTTTTCAGGGGTGACGCGTCACCCTTTTTCCGCACGATTGTTCGTGCAGCGCATCATTGGGGCACCGTGGCGGTGAGGCTCGGTTGCCTGCTCGGCCGGCCCTTGGGGCCTGCGTCGCATCGGGATGCATCTTTATTATGCCCGAGGGCTAGGACATTATTCCCGCGAGTCGAACACGGCGAGCGTGTCGCCAGCCGATGCCGGAGCGTCAAACCAATGAATCTGCGGGTTGCGTCCGAACCAGCCAACTTGGCGGCGGGCGAACTTGCGAGTAAGCAGCGCGGTTTCGGCGATTGCCTCGTCGACGGTCATCGTCCCGTGAATCACCCCGAGCGCCTGCGCATATCCGATCGCGCGGGACGCCGTGACTCCTCGTTCGATACCCAGGGGTATGAGTCCGCGGACCTCATCGACGAGCCCGTTCGTGAACATTGCCGCGGCCCGAACATCGAGTCGCGCGATGAGTTCGTCGCGCGGAACTTGCAACCCGACGACAACAGCCGGTCGCCACGGCCGGTCCTCGGCGCCGAGCCCCGAGCCGAACGGCTTGCCCGTGATCTCGATGACCTCGAGCGCACGTAGAAGGCGGCGTTCGTTGCGCGGGTCGATGGCGGCATACGCGTCGGGGTCTTTGGTCTTGAGCTCGGCGGCCAACACGTGATTGCCCTCGTTGGCGAGCCGCTGTTCCAGTCGCGCACGCACGTCGGGGTCAGTGCCGGGGAACTCGAAGTCGTACAACACCGACCACACGTAAAGGCCGGACCCGCCGACGAGGATGGGGACGGCTCCGCGGGATTCGATGTCGTCGATCGCGGCGCGCGCATCGATTTGGTACTGGGCGACCGAGGCTTCCGCCGTCACCTCAAGCACGTCGAACATGTGGTGTGGGATGCCGCGTCGCTCGGGAACGGGGACTTTGGCCGTTCCGATGTCCATCCCCCGATACAACTGCGAGGCGTCGGCGTTCACGATCTCCGCGGGTTGGCCGCGGGCGATGAGTGCCTCGGCGACGTCGAGTGCGAGGTCGGACTTGCCGGTGCCCGTTGCGCCGACGATGGCGAGGATCACGGCTAGCCCAAAAGGGAAGCGCGAATCGCGGGAAGCCCGAGGGACACGTTGCCCGATGCGGGCTCGTCCCCGACCGCGCAGGACTCGGCTTCGGCGCGGTCCCACGCGTCGCCCGAGCGGGTGCGACGGATGCGCAGCGGTGACCCATCGACCGAGTCGGCGAGCAGGTGATACGGCGCGGCGGCAGTGACGGTCACGGTGACGACATCGCCGGGACGAGGAACGTCCGAACCAGCCGGCACGTCGAAATGTGTCAGGCGGAAGTCTTCGGTGCGGCCCGTCATGCGCAGCGACGAGGCGTCTTTACGGCCCTCCCCCGCAGCCACGAGCACGTTGACGTCCTTGCCGATCTGCGCCTCGTTTTCCTCGAGGGCGATCTGGTTCTGCAGAGCGACGAGTCGTTCGTAGCGGTCTTGGACGACGGCTTTAGGGATCTGGTTGGGCATGTCCGCCGCTGGGGTTCCAGGGCGAATCGAATACTGGAACGTGAAGGCCGCACTGAAGCGGGCCAGCCGCACGACTCGAAGGGTCTCTTGGAAGTCCTCTTCGGTCTCGCCGGGGAATCCGACGATGATGTCGGTCGTGATTGCCGCGTTCGGAATCTTCGCACGGACACGATCGAGGATTCCGAGGAACTTCTCGGAGCGATACGACCGCTTCATCGCCTTGAGCACGGCGTCCGAGCCGGACTGCAACGGCATGTGAAGGCTCGGCATGACGGCGGGAGTTTCGGCCATCGCGTCGATGACGTCGTCGGTGAAGGCGGCGGGGTGTGGGCTCGTGAAACGAATGCGTTCGAGGCCTTCGATTTCGCCGGCAGCGCGAAGGAGTTTGCCGAACGCGAGCTTGTCGCCGAATTCAACTCCGTACGTGTTGACGTTTTGTCCGAGGAAGGTCACCTCGGTGACGCCGTCGTCGACGAGAGCCTGGACTTCGCTGAGGACGTCACCGGGGCGACGGTCCTTTTCCTTGCCGCGCAGGCTCGGGACGATGCAGAACGTGCAGGTGTTGTTGCAGCCGACCGAAATCGAGACCCAGCCGGAATACGTCGATTCGCGTTTGGTGGGAAGCGTCGACGGGAACACGTCGAGGGATTCGAGGATTTCGATCTGGGCTTCGTCGTTGTGGCGTGCCCGTTCGAGCAGCGTCGGGAGTGAGCCCATGTTGTGGGTCCCGAACACGACGTCCACCCACGGAGCCTTGGCCACGATGTCGTGCTTGTCCTTCTGCGCGAGACAACCGCCGACGGCGATTTGCATGCCCTCGTGTTCGCGCTTGATGGACGCGAGGTGACCGAGGGTTCCGTAGAGCTTGTTTCCCGCGTTTTCGCGGACCGCACAGGTGTTGAGGACAACGACGTCCGCCTCGGAACCGGCGATGGCGGGGATGTAACCGGCGGCTTCGAGCGAGCCCGACAGGCGCTCGGAATCGTGCACGTTCATCTGACACCCCATCGTGCGCACCTCATAGGTGCGGGGTAACGCCAGCGTTGTGCTCATAACGCTCGATTTTACCGCGCTTATCGGCGAAGTGTCACCGAAAGGTGACGCGGGCGACGTTGTCGGTCGACTCCGCCAGAGCCGCCTTGATCGCGTTCGCGATTTCCGCGCCACGGAAACCTCGTCGTTGCAGGTATGCGTAGAGGCGACGGTTGAGCGTTTCCTTGTCGAGCCCCTTGAGCCGGCTGAGCCGCTTGCGCGCTTCGTCGGTGGCGAGTTCCAGTTGGTCACCAGGCAGCTCCGCAACGGCGAGGTCAATCGATGCCGGTGACAGCAGTCGTTTACCGAGTTCCTGCTTGACCGCCGACGCGCCGAGGCCCTTGCGTCGCTGGAACCGTTCCGCGAGGTCGGCGGCGAGCGCGTAATCGTCGAGCAGTCCGACCGCTTCGAGCCGTGCGACCTCCGTTGCCACGACATCGTCGGGCAGGTCGCGGGATTTCAGAAGCTTTTCCATTTCGCGGATGGACACCGCGCGACGGGTTAGCGCGTACATCGAGATGTTTTCCGCCCGCTTCGCGAGTTCCCCCGCCGATTCCGGGTTGTCGTCGGTCTCGGTGTCCGTCGGGTCGAACGTCCCGGGGAACGCCGTGACCGTAGCCAGGCGCCCCTCAGGACGATCGATATCCGTCACGTGTTACTCGGTGTCCGGCGCCAGAGCGGCGAGTGCGGCGTCAACACCGTCAGTGTCGGCCTTGCGCAGAGCGGCCTTGGTGGAAATGTCCACGGGGGCTCCGTCGGTGCCGGTCGCAGCGACTTCTTCGACCGCATCCCCGATGCCGAGCGCGGTCAGGATGCGTGTCTCGATCTCGTTCGCCATTTCGGGGTGAGCGAGGAGGAACTTTCGTGCGTTTTCCTTGCCCTGTCCGAGCTGGTCGCCCTCGTAGGTGTACCAGGCGCCCGACTTGCGCACGATGTTGTGCTCGACACCGAAGTCGATGAGACTGCCTTCGCGCGAGATGCCCGTTCCGAACAGGATGTCGAACTCCGCCTGCTTGAAGGGCGGCGCCATCTTGTTCTTGACAACCTTGACGCGCGTGCGGTTTCCGACGGCGTCTGCGCCCTCTTTGAGGGTCTCGATGCGTCGGATGTCGAGGCGGACCGACGCATAGAACTTGAGCGCCTTTCCACCGGCGGTGGTTTCGGGGCTTCCGAAGAAGACACCGATCTTTTCGCGGAGCTGGTTGATGAAGATCATCGTCGTTCCGGTCGTGTTGAGGCCACCGGTCAGCTTGCGCAGCGCCTGCGACATGAGGCGGGCCTGCAGGCCGACGTGGGTGTCACCCATCTCGCCTTCGATTTCGGCGCGCGGCACGAGTGCCGCAACCGAGTCGATGACGATGAGGTCGATGGACCCCGAGCGCACGAGCATGTCGGCGATTTCGAGTGCCTGTTCCCCCGTGTCGGGCTGTGAGACGAGAAGTTGGTCGATGTCAACTCCGAGCGCTTTGGCGTATTCGGGGTCGAGCGCGTGTTCCGCGTCGATGAACGCGGCGACGCCGCCAGCGGCCTGAGCATTCGCGATGGCGTGAAGTGTGAGGGTCGTCTTTCCCGACGATTCCGGTCCGTAGATTTCTACGATACGGCCCCTGGGCAACCCACCGACGCCGAGGGCGACATCGAGGGCGATGGATCCGGTCGGGATAACGGCAACCTTCGCGCGTTCTTCCGAACCGAGGCGCATGACCGCGCCTTTTCCGAACTGTCGATCAATCTGTGCGAGCGCTGTTTCCAACGCTTTATCGCGGTCTGTGGATGTAGCCATGGTGTCTCCTTGTTCTAGTGGATTGCTGCCTATCTGCTGTCTTTCCGTTGCGGGCCGATGAAGCCGGGCCTACAACCTCGGGACAAGGCGGGAACTGTCCTGATTGCTTTCCACGGTAGGAGGGAGGTCCGACACGGGTGCCGGGCTCGGCGCCTTCCGTGGATAACGATCTGTTGAGTTCTCTTGGGGAGACTCTACTCGTGTTCGAACATTT
>JBIIFF010000119.1:0-3074 GCA_044237445.1 Microbacteriaceae bacterium
CATTGCTCCACTTGAGACGATACAGCGGAGGCTGTGCGAGGTACACGAAACCCGCGTCAATGAGCGGCCGCATGTAGCGGAACAAGACGGTCAACAGCAAAGTCGTGATGTGTTGCCCGTCGACGTCGGCATCCGCCATCAGTACGATTTTGTGATACCGAACCTTGTCGATCGAAAACTCGGTGTCGATTCCCGCGCCGAACGCAGTAATCATCCCCTGGATCTCAGTGTTCGCCAGTGCGCGATCCAGTCGCGTTTTTTCCACGTTCAAAATCTTTCCCCGAAGCGGCAAGATCGCCTGTGTCTCGGGGTTTCGTCCCTGGACCGCAGAGCCGCCGGCGCTATCGCCCTCGACGATGAAGATTTCAGAAAGCGATGGGTCTTTCGATTGGCAGTCCTTCAATTTCCCAGGCATTCCCCCCGATTCGAGGAGTCCTTTGCGCCGAGTCTGCTCGCGGGCTTTGCGAGCGGCGATGCGCGCAGCCGACGCCTGAATTGCCTTGCGGATGATGTCTTTTGCCTCGACCGGGTGACTATCGAACCAGTCTCCGAGTTTGTCGCCTACCGCCTTCTGCACAAAGGACTTTGCCTCGGTGTTTCCCAGCTTGGTTTTCGTCTGTCCTTCAAACTGCGGTTCGGCGAGTTTCACCGAAATCACGGCGGTCAGTCCCTCACGAACGTCGTCACCCGACAGGTTCTCGTCCTTCTCTTTCAAAATCCCCTTGTCACGGGCGTACTTGTTGATCAGTGTCGTCAATGCTGCGCGGAATCCTTCTTCGTGGGTTCCACCCTCGTGAGTGTTGATCGTGTTGGCGTAGGTGTGGATGCTCTCGGAGTAGGAATTCGTCCATTGCATCGCAAGTTCCAGCGAAATCGTGCGCGCCGCATCTTCCGATTCGAGTCCGATGATGTCCGGGTGGATGACCTCGATTTTCTTCGCGGAATTCAGGAATTCCACGTAGTCCATCAGCCCGCGTTCGTAGCGGAACGAATCGGAACGAACGTCACCGCGTTCGTCCTTCAGGTCGATTCGAAGGTTCTTGTTCAAAAACGCCATCTGCTGGAAACGGGTGCGAAGCGTTTCGTAATCAAAGTGAGTCGTTTCAAAGATTTCGGCGTTCGGCCAAAAGGTGATGGTGGTTCCGGTTTCGTCCGTGGCGGCGCCCTTTGCCAATGGTTTTTCCGGAACACCGTCGTGAAAGCGCTGTGAGTAGACGTTTCCTTGACGTCGAACATCTACCTCGAGCGTTGTCGACAGTGCGTTGACCACCGATGAGCCGACCCCGTGAAGTCCGCCCGATACGGCGTAACCGCCGCCGCCGAATTTTCCACCGGCGTGAAGGATGGTCAGGACAACCTCAACGGTGGATTTTTTCTCGGTGGGGTGCATGTCGACGGGGATTCCGCGACCGTCGTCGACCACTCGGACGCCACCGTTCGCGAGAAGCGTGATGTCGATCACACTGCAGTGACCGGCAAGTGCTTCGTCCACTGAATTGTCCACGATTTCGTAAACAAGGTGGTGCAGGCCGCGTTCTCCCGTGGACCCGATGTACATTCCTGGCCTTTTGCGAACGGCCTCGAGGCCTTCGAGGACCTGAATGTTCCCTGCTTCGTATTCGTCGGGGTTTTCCTGCGGTTTTTTCGCGGCCATGACAACTCCTCTGTGGTGCCCCGTGAGGACCAATCCTGTGGCTTTTATTCTACCGCCGATAGGTGTCCGCCGAGCGGAAATCAGCGCTTCTGCGCGCCTAAATCTCGTGTGGCTAGCAAATGTGTCTAATCAGCCGTAAGTATCGCGCGGACCACGCCATTTGACGCTACGGGGACCACGAATTTGATTGGGTACCCCCGGCCCAACCACGGAAATTTTGAGGAGCCCGGAATCGGGGAACCGCGCGAGGATTCCTTCCAATATTTCATGGCGCATTATTCGAAGGTTTGTCGCCCATGCTGACGAGTCACATCGAACCGTGACCAGCTCATCGGTTATCTCGGGAATTGTGTGGGCGGCGACATTATCACCAACGATGTCGGCCCAGTTTTCGAGCACCGATTCCCGGGCCAAGAACGGCGCCCAGCCACGGTCCGTGATGGTCGTGCCGAGCACGTCGCCGATCGTACGCGGGTCGCGCCCCGCTTCGAACGCGAGTGACCCGATGGGTTCCGCAATCACAATCGTGGTTTTGCGCTTTCTCCCCGAGAAAACCTCGGCGATATGGTGAAAAAAACGCACCGCTTCGGTGGGATCAACCGGATGTTTCGGCATCAATGTGTCCGTTCGCGACGAAGTGTTGTGTACCCGCGAGGGTAGCAGGAATCGTCGATACGTCGGCCGCGGTGATGATGACGTGTTCTATCCCCACGAGGTGGTCGCCCAGCCGGCTGCGGCGCCCTGCATCCAATTCAGAGAACACATCGTCCAGGACCACGACGGGATCTCCGGCAACGGAAGTCCGACGCAAATAGTCAACCTGGGAAAGCCTCAGGGCAAGCGCCGCTGACCAGGCCTCTCCTTGGCTCGAGTGCGATCGCGCGGGTAACTCGTTGAGCGTGATCACGAGATCATCGCGATGGGGGCCCGCAAGTGTCATTCCCCGCTCGATTTCGTCGCGCTGACGTGAGGCAAACTTTTCCGAAAGCCTTCGCCTGACGTCCACGTTAGGTACATCGGACCCGATCGACTCCGACAACGACAGTGCGGCTGCGTCTTCCGAGGACGCAATCGCTCGATAGTGTGCGGCTACGCCGGTTCCTAACTCGGCGATCAGCCGTCGCCTCGCCAGCATAATTCGCGACGCGTAATCGGTGAGACTGTCGGTCCATGTGTCGAGCGATTCACGCTCTGCTCTCGGATTAATTCGCAACGACTTGAGAAGCATGTTGCGTTGCCGAAGGACGCGTTCGTAATCGCTAATATCGCCCGCGGTGGTCGAGGACGACTCGCGGAGTATGTCGTTCATGAACGACCGGCGATGTTCAGGCTCGCCCCGAACGAGATCCATGTCTTCCGGAGCAAACAACACGAGCGGCAACATCCGCGCCAAGTCGCGACGGGAGGAGGGCGACCCGTT
>JBIIFF010000051.1:0-9225 GCA_044237445.1 Microbacteriaceae bacterium
ACGTTGAGCCTGGCGAATTCGTGGGTCTGTCCCGCGGCCGTGCTGAGTTTTGCGCTCGCCGCCTTCGCCGCGTCGACGTTGATGTCAGTCACGACGACCTGCCAGCCGCGCTCGGCCAGGACCGCGGCAATCGTCTGACCGATACCCGAGCCCGCGCCGGTCACAACAACAGTCTTGATGGTCACGAGGTTCTCCTTGCGATCGAGTGCGAGATGGGGGTGACGGCCGCACCGAGTTCACGCCATTCGGCGTAGGCGTCGTTATAGGTCGCGACCTTCGCCTTGTCGGGTTGGACGGGTGCGCCCAGCTCGAGGAATCTCTTCGAGTCCTCCCAGCCGGCGAGCGAGCCGATTCCGATCGCGGCGATGACGGCCGCACCGAGAGACGCACCGGGGTGGTCGATGACGGGGTGCAGCTCTATGCCCAGCACTTCGCTGTGAATCTGTTTCCAGAGCGTCGACTTGCTTCCGCCGTTTGTCACCATCACTCGTGACAACGTGATTCCGCGTTCGGCGAACACCTCGACGTGGTGACGGAACCCGAAGGCGATGGATTCGAGGACCGATCGGTACAGGTCGGCGCGGGTGTGACCGAGGTGCAACCCCGCGAACGTCCCCCGCAGGTTCGGGTCGTTGAGCGGGCTCTTCTCCCCCAGAAAATAAGGCAGGCACAGGATGTCGGCGGCGGGTCGGTCGGTCGCCTCGACGTCGAGCGTCGCGAGATCTTCGCCGCCAATCAGCGATTGGTACCAGCGAATCAGGCTTCCGCTCGTCGCCATGCAACCGTTCGGCAGCCAGCGGCCGGGGATCGGGTGTGCGTCCAGATAGAGGCGTGCGTCCACGAAGGGCGTGTCGCTCGCGGCGAGGATGTCACCGGCTCCGCCCAGTTTGACCAGCGCGTCGCCTTCGCGTTCAACACCGGCCGAAAACGCCGAGATGACGTGGTCGGCGCCGCCGACAACAAGCGCGGTTCCTGGTGACAGCGAGGTGCGCTCGGCCATCGCCGGGGAAATTTCGCCGACGCGTTCGGACGAGGTGCGGACGGGCGACAATTTGGCGGGGTCGAGGCTCACGGTGTCGAGGACGGTCGCGAACGGTTTTTGGTCGAGCGTGTACAGGCCCGACTCCAACGCCCAGTTCCATTCGATGTGAGGCTCGGCACCGAGGGCGACGAGGATCCAGTCGTACGAGCCCATGATGAACGCCGTCTTGGCCCAGACCTCGGGTTCGTTGCGCTGAATCCAGAGGATTTTCGGAGCGACCGATTGTTGGGTCATCGCCGACCCGGTCAAGGTGACGAGGTCGGTGTCGGTAAGTTGCTCGTTCAGTTCGACGATCTCGGTCACGGCGCGCGCGTCGTTCTGCAGAATCGCTCGTCGCAGCGGTCGGTGTTCGGCGTCGAGCAAAATCACCGCAGGAACCATGCCGGCGGCCGAGACGGCACCGATATCTTTCGCGTCGACACCCGACGTGGTGACAACTTCGCCGATGCACTCGATGACGTTCGACAGCCACTGGTCGGTGTCGGCCTCGGCAAACCCCGGGTGGTCCGAGTGCAAGGTCGTGTCTCGAGATGCGATTGCGACGATTCCGCGCTCGTTGTGCAGCAGGGCGACCTTCGTTCCGGTCGTCCCGATGTCAATCCCAATCGTGTACGCGGTCATGACGCACGCTCGGTAACGGCGTTCAGCGAGGAAACGGGGACCGGCACACAAATCACGTCAACGCCGAGGACGCGGGCGGCGGACACCGTGTCGTTGTTATCGTCCGCGTCGGTCACGAGGACATCGATCTGGACGGTGTCGGCGATGTTGACGAGTTGGACGCGACCGAGCTTGGACGTGTCGGCGACCACGATGACCCGGTCGGACACCTTGAGTGCCGCGTGTTTCACTTCGCTCTCGTCACGGTGATAGTCGGTGACGCCACGTTCCGCGTCGACACCGGCGACACCCATGATGAACGTGTCGCAGTTGTAACGGGAGAACGCCTGTTCCGTCCCGAACCCGATGAGGCTGAGTTCGCCGGGGCGAACGAGCCCGCCCGTGAGGATGACGGTGGTTTCGGGTTCGTCCGCCAATTCGACCGCCACCTGAATGCTGGGGGTGATGACCGTGAGGCCGAGACCGCGCCCTTTGATCGACCGAGCGACTTCGAGCGCGGTGCTGCCGCTGTCGATGATGACGGTTTCGTTGGGGACGAGAAGCCCCGCGGTCGCGTCGGCAATGCGCATCTTGGCGAGCGTCGCGGCGGTCGACCGGTCTTTGAACGACGGTTCGGCGGATTTCCCGGCGAGCGAGATCGCCCCGCCCACCACACGCCTCAGGACACCTTTGTTTTCGAGGGCATCGACGTCGCGACGAATGGTCATCTCGGAAACACCGAATTCGGTGGCGAGCGACGCGAAATCGATTTCGCCATGGGAGGTCACCAGCGACTCGATAAGGTCCCGACGACTCTGTGCTCCCATGTGACCAGAATACGGAATTTTGTGACTATATCAAGGGTTATTGGTCACGTTTGTGTAAATTTTCTTCGTCTTGACGAAAAACCATGTGAAGTAGTAACATTCATCACGGTGGTGTGCGGACCGCGCGCAGCCCTCCCGAAAGGATCCCCGATGACCAACTGGCTCGCCGATGTCTTCCCCGTCAAGCCCGTCATTGCAATGTTGCATCTCGCCGCACTTCCCGGCGATCCGGGGTTCGACACCACCGCCGGTATCTCCGCCGTCATCGACCGTGCCAAGGGTGAACTCGAGGCCCTCCAGGCCGGTGGCGTCGACGGGATTCTTATCTCCAACGAATTCAGCCTCCCGTACCTGACCAAGACCGAGCCGATCACGGCCATCACGATGGCGCGAATCATCGGCGGGCTTCTCCCCGATATCCGCATCCCCTACGGCGTTAACGTCTTGTGGGACGGGCGGGCATCTATTGATCTGGCCGTCGCGACTGGCGCTGGGTACGTGCGCGAAATCTTCACCGGTGTGTACGCGTCGGACTTCGGGCTGTGGGACACCAATGTCGGCGAGGTCGCCCGGCACCGGGCCCGCGTCGGCGGGGCCAACGTCAAACTGTTCTTCAACATCGTCCCCGAGTCGGCGACGTACCTCGGCAACCGCACGCTCGACTCGATCGCGCAGACGACCGTGTTCGCGACCCTGCCCGACGCGCTGTGTGTGTCTGGTCTGACCGCCGGTGCACCGACCGACACCCAGTCGTTGGCGATCGTGAAGGGTGCCGCCGGGAACGTGCCCGTCTTCGTCAACACCGGCGTTCGCGCCCAGAACGCCGCCGAACAGCTCGCCGTGGCGGACGGCGCCATCGTCGGAACCTATTTCAAGAAGGACGGCGTCTTCGAAAACCGCGCCGACCAGTCCCGCGTCGAAGAACTGATGGGTGAAGTAAAGAAGTTCCGCGCGACGCTTTCTTAGTCCGAATAAGCGGCCGGGATCGCGATCCGCTGCCCCGGCTGAACCGTGGCGGTCTCGAGCTGGTTGAGGCTGACGATGTCCGCGATGACCTGTTGGGTGTCGACGCCGGGCGCGACGTCGCCCGCGATGCTCCACAGCGAATCGCCCGGCATGACGGTGATCTGCTCGAACGAGGTGGTCGAGACAGTCGAGTCGGCGCCGGCCTGCGATGCGCCGAACCCGAGGAAGTACGCGCCACCCGCAAGGGCCACCGCGAGGAGGGTCCCGAAGAAGATGCGACCGCGGCGGTTCAGACGAATGGGCTCGCGACGAGCCATCGGAACAGCGCGAACGGGACGAACCGGCGCCGAGAAGTGGGCGGTTTCGTGGAATCCGATGGTGCTCATGGTGCCTCCTGTGTTGTGAAAGATACGTCCCCGGCCCTCGGCCGGGAGGGCCGGTTCTGTATCTATGTTTCGAACATACATTCGAATCTCCTTCGTGTCAAGTGACTCGCCGCGGGTTTTTCCGGCCCTAATCCCACGCCGTGTCGAACAAATGTTTGAAGAATGCTGTTTTGGCTGGTAACCTTTCGAACATCCATACGACAGTTCTATCGAATGGCACCGACACGTAACCCGACCGAAAGGCCCGACATGAGTCCGGACCCGGCAACCCTCAGCGACAAGCAGCGCGAGATCCTCGCGTTCCTCCACGAGACCATCACGCGCGTCGGCTACCCACCGAGCATGCGCGAGATCTGTGACGCCGTCGGCCTCACCTCGGTGTCGTCCGTGTCACACCAGCTGACACAGCTCGAACTGCGTGGTTTCATCCGACGCGACCCCAACCTCAACCGGGCCATCGAAATCCTCGTCGAGCTCGGAGACGGCAACCCCGACGCCGTGCGCGTGAACGATGACGACATTGTGAACGTGAGCCTGGTCGGCCGTATCGCGGCCGGTGTCCCCATCACTGCCGAACAGAACGTCGAAGCCGTCTTCCCGCTGCCCCGCCAGGTGGTTGGCAACGGGAACATGTTCATGCTCAAGGTTCAGGGCGACTCGATGATCGACGCCGCCATCTGCGACGGCGACTACGTGGTTGTGCGCGAACAGCAGACCGCCGAGAACGGTGACATCGTCGCGGCGATGCTCAACGACGAGGCGACCGTCAAGGTCTTCAAGCAGCGCGACGGCAAGACATGGCTGCTCCCCCGCAACTCTGCATACGAGCCGATTGATGGCGACTACGCGAAGGTGTTGGGGAAGGTGGTGGCGGTAATTCGTTCCGTGAGCTAGTGCTCGAGGTAGGGCTCTAGGCGGTTCGACATCTCGACTGAGACCCGCGCGTGAATTCGCGTGCCTGACTCGACATAATCGGTGTCGAGAATCTGCGCATGTTCGTGCAGGAGGCTGACCAATTCCCCGTGGTCATAAGGAATTACGGCCGTAATCTCGACGTCCTGGTCGGGAATCATCTCGGCGATGAGCCGCTGAAGTTCATCGATGCCCTCACCGGTGAAGGCCGACACAAATACCGAATGTGGTTCGAGCCCGCGAAGGAGTATTCGCTGATCCTCGTCAACTAGGTCGCTCTTGTTGAACACCATGATTTCGGGGATACCCCGGGCGTCAACTTCGCCCATGACGTCTCGGACGGTCTTGATTTGCTGGGCCGGATCAGCGTGCGAGCCGTCGACAACGTGAACAATGACGTCGCTCATGGTGACTTCTTCGAAAGTTGATCGGAAGGCCTCGACGAGTTGGTGAGGCAACTGCCGAACGAATCCGACAGTGTCAGCGAGCGTGTAAGGGCGGCCGTCCGGCGTCTCGGTCTTGCGCACAGTCGGGTCGAGTGTTGCGAACAACGCATTTTCCACGAGGACCCCAGCTTTGGTGATTCGGTTAAGTAGTGACGACTTCCCGGCATTCGTATATCCAACAATTGCCACCGACGGAACTGCGTTCCGGATTCGAGTCGCGCGCTTGGCCTCACGCGCGGGAAGGAATCCCGCAATCTGCTGGCGCAACTTGACCATCCGCGATCGAATCCGACGACGGTCAATCTCAATCTTGGTTTCACCGGGGCCACGTGAACCCATTCCCGCGCCTTGGCCACCGACCTGACCACCGGCTTGGCGCGACATCGAGTCACCCCAACCGCGAAGGCGAGGGAGGAGGTAGTTGAGCTGCGCGAGCTCGACCTGCGCCTTTCCCTCTCGCGACTTGGCGTGTTGGGCAAAAATATCGAGGATTACCGCGGTGCGATCAATGACTTTGACTTTGACGGCATCCTCGAGCGCGCGGCGCTGGCTCGGGGCGAGTTCAGTGTCGGCAACCACAGTGTCAGCACCAACGGCCATGACAATTTCGTGGAGTTCTTGGACTTTTCCGCGCCCGAGATAGGTAGCAGGGTCGGGATGAGGTTTTCTTTGAAGCACACCGTCAAGGACAACTGCACCCGCGGTCTCGCACAGTGCGGCGAGTTCCTTCATCGAGTTCTCGGCGTCTTCCTGGTTTCCCTGGGAATAGACCCCAACGAGGACGACGTTCTCGATTCGAAGTTGGCGGTATTCGACCTCGGTGACGTCCTCGAGCTCGGTTCGAAGTCCGTCGACGCGCCGGAGGGTGATGCGGTCTGCGAGGTCCATTTCGCCAACGGAGGGCGCATCAACCTCTTCAAATTCGTTTGTCATGTGGTCTCAGGTTACGGGACCGCATGTGGCGTTGCGATCTGATTCGGTGAAAGCGAACCCCAACCGTCTTATCCGTAGTTAGAATCCTCAATTCAAGGGCTAACACATGCGCAAAATTCTTGAGCTAACCGCCAAACCAAACCGAATCGTCCTCAAAGCCCACACGCCGGCGTCCCACCCGGCAACCGATGCCGAAACCGGGCGACGAGCGCGTACCCCATCGAAGCGATCCAGCAGGTGGGCGGAATCGTCATAAGCCACCCGAGCGCCTTCCACCCAATCCCCCGCTGCAACCACATCACCTGAGCGAGCGCGTGATGCCCACCGAAGGCGTGACCCTTCGTGACGAAATAGACACGACGAGCGGTCTCAGCCTCTGTCAGTCCGAATTCAGTCACGTCGACAAGTTGCCACGCGTGAATCTCGATGGGGGTAGTCGACCGATTGGCGATGTAGCGGGCGGTCGAGGTGCAGAACCCGCAGTCTCCGTCGAAGATGAGGACGTGACTCGAGGTATCGGTCATCATCGACCGCCGCGAGTGAACTGCGAGAGCTTCGGAATCAGTCGACCGACTCGACGCGCGTACGCCTCGTATTCCGGATACGCGGCGCGCAACAGGCGCTCTTCGAAACCGGCCTTGATATGTAACAGGACGGACAAGCCGAAGAACCCGACGAGGTGCCAGATCGACGCACCGTGAACCGTGACGCCCGCGGTGACCATCAAGAGCCCGAGGTAGATCGGGTGGCGAACGACGGCATAGAGCCCAGTCGTCTTGAGCGTTCCTGTAGTCAGCGGCATCGGATGGGCGGTCAGGCTCGTTCCGAGGTTGATGAACGAGACGAGCAATACCGCGATTCCCACCACTTCGAGAGCTACCACGGCGACACCCACCAGACCGCCCGTCGACCACAGCGCACCCGAGGGCGCAAAGATCAATAGCGCGAGGAACGCAAACTGAATTGCAACATACAGGTTGCCGCGTGTCTTGTCGTTCACAGTTACAGTTTGCCTTATTCATCCCGCCAATCTTTTGTGGCGTCATAAAGAGGTCGCGAGATATAACCTTTTCCGCAAGACATTTCTCCATTTCTTTTCCGCAGCACCGAAAGAAAGTGGTGAGCTAACCTCCAGAGATACTGAATAATCAAGTATCTTCATCGAGCTGCCGCTCAAACGCTTGTCTCACCAGTCCTAGGACATAGTCAAAGTCGGTTGATTCATCAAGCTCGACCTCATAATCACCGTTGCCCCGCCTTCCCACTTTGGAGACATCACGCGCGATACCCCGCGGATCAACAAGTTCACCGAAAGGCACGTTGATATTGATCGCAAATTTTGATTTAAGTGGAGTAACGGAGACAAAATTGGTCTCCGCTTTGTAGGCGATGTAGATCTTGAGAATATGACGAGTCACGTTTGGGTTGAACGAATGAACTGCCGAGTCAAAGTCTTGAAACAAAGCGGCTCTATGCGCGGTTATTGTCAGCCAAGGATGGTCTTCGAGTTTGTAATCTTCTTCCGAGTTGGTCACAAGCTTTTTATACTTACTCAGCTGCTCTTCACTCAGCTTTGGTCTGGACCAAATCCCTAACGCGACCGTGGACAGCCTTTTCGCGCGTTCGTTGATTGTTGACTCATTCCACATGTCGAGATGCCCGATGCCCTCGTTGAGTTTCAGTGGGCTACTTGCGAACCCAACTTTTTCCATGTCCCGCTTTTGACGAAAAGGCTTGTCCGAGTATTCCGGGTTGTATCCGGTGAGGGTCAAGTTGCCCAGGGTGTGCAAATACGTCTCATGAATGTCCTGCCAATTATCGCCCAAGTCCCTCCGCCACTCAGCCCTCAAATCAGGGTTCTGAGGCATGATGTGTTCAATCGAGTATTCCTCGATGCTCACCGGCTCTTTACGGCCGTAGTTTTCCAATGAACGTAGAAGGTACGAGCGTCGTCGAAAGTTGTAAAGATCTGTCGTTTCGAGTGCCGAAACAAATTCCTCATCCGCCGGAAAACGACGATAACTTTGCATGTTGAGGAAGTGCGCTACAACGCTTTCAAGGTAGTTTTCCTCGTCAATCGCAGCAGAGAAGCCGGTGAATGTCTTGTTGAAAGAGTTCGTAGGGATTTTACAAACCGCACGGCGAAAGACGTATGAAACAACCATCTTTACGATTTGAACAAAGTCGTCTTGTCCAAGTTTTTCTTCTTGGTAGTCGGAATACAAGCGAAGGATAAACGGGAAAACCGTGTCCGATTTAATCTGCTCAAGTTCCGCAAACGCTGCACGTAAGCGTGTCTCTGTTTCCAGGCCAAGTGCAATGCGACCATAGTTTGATGCGTGGTGCGCGAGTTCACTCGCCAGACCATCAATGGACAACCCGTTCTCATATCCAGCGAACGCAAACGTCTTAAATGCTTCATAAATATCCCCAATGCGCGGGATCTCACCCGTCCCAATCGTCAGGTAATGTCTGACGAAGGCGTCGAAATGTTCTTCACCCGCTTGGTTGAACATTTGCTCCATCGGGCGCCACCACTTGTCGTAAACCTCAACCTGAGTGGAAGGTTCCAAATCCATCAGAAGAAAATTACGAATTAGGTCCGCCTGAGAAAGCTTCTTGCCTGTTGAGTTCATGGCCTCAAATACGAGTTGGGGGTTATCAACCCCGCGCTCAAGTTCAACATCAACAACAACTAATTTTTCAAGTCCCCTACATACAACCCTTAGATCGACACTTTTAGAATCCAGTTGCTTCTTGAAATACTCATAGTTAGCAACTAGGCGCGATTCCTTGGAGTGGTTGATTGTGTGCCCTTGGACCAAACTTTTGAATAGATCCCGATCTCCCGCGGACAGCAACAGCTTGAATCGGCGATCACCTTCTTCATTGGGATCCATGAGGTACCTGTCGCGAATCTTTTTTGGCGAGAACCCGTCCACTAGTTCTTGTTGCCCCTCAGGGAGGCCCGATAATTTACCAGCTAACGCGGCCAACAATAGACTGACCGTCGTTGTGCGCTGTTGACCATCGATGATGAGGTCGGGTTGCGCTGCAGTTATGGTCGATGCGCCGGTTGAAACATGAACAATCGAACCCGTGAAGTGCGAGCC
>JBIIFF010000120.1:0-2988 GCA_044237445.1 Microbacteriaceae bacterium
ACTGATGGCGGATGCCGACGTCGACGGGCAACACATCACGACTTTGCTGTTGACCGTCTTGTTCCGCTACATGCGGCCGCTCATTGACGCGGGTTTCGTGTACCTCGCACAGCCTCCGCTGTATCGCCTCAAGTGGAGCAATGCTCCCCATCAATACGTGTACTCGGACCGCGAGCGGGACGCCATGATCGACGAGGGAACCGGAGCGGGTCGGAAGCTTCCCAAAGACAACGGCATCCAACGCTATAAGGGTCTGGGGGAAATGAACCACCAGGAATTGTGGGACACCACGATGAACCCGGAGTCCCGGACGCTGTTGCAGGTGACGCTCACCGACGCGGCCATTGCGGACAGCGTGTTCTCCACCCTGATGGGCGAGGACGTCGGCGCTCGCCGAACGTTCATTCAGCAAAACGCGAAAGACGTGCGCTTCCTCGACATCTAGGGGCGCAATAAAAGGACACGGACATGACAGACCAACCAGGGGAACGGATCGAACAGGTCGATCTGCAAATGGAGATGCAGCGGTCGTATCTCGATTACGCGATGAGTGTGATTGTGGGCCGCGCATTGCCCGACGTTCGTGACGGGCTCAAGCCGGTTCACCGCCGCGTGCTGTACGCGATGTTCGACGGCGGATACCGGCCCGACAAAGCGTTCTCCAAGTGCTCGCGCGTTGTCGGTGACGTCATGGGTCAGTTCCACCCCCACGGGGACTCCGCCATTTATGACGCGCTGGTTCGACTCGTTCAGCCGTGGAGCCTTCGCTACCCGCTCGCTTCGGGCCAGGGAAACTTCGGTTCCCCCGGCAATGACGGGGCGGCCGCGCCGCGGTATACCGAAACGCGCATGGCGCAACTCGCCATGGAGATGGTCCGCGACATCGACGAGAACACTGTTGATTTTCAGGACAATTACGACGGCCGAACCCAAGAGCCATCGATTCTGCCAGCGCGTTTTCCGAACCTGTTGGTTAACGGCTCCGTGGGAATCGCCGTGGGTATGGCGACCAACATCCCGCCACATAACCTGCGCGAAGTGAGCGAGGCCGCGCTCTGGCACCTCGCAAACCCGACCGCGTCTCGCGAGGATCTACTCGAGGCCATTCTCGCGCGGGTCAAGGGACCCGATTTCCCTACGGGCGCCCTTATCGTCGGTACGACCGGCATCGACGAGGCGTATCGAACCGGGCACGGCTCAATCACCATGCGGGCCATTGTCGAAACCGAGGAGATTCACGGCCGAACCTGTTTGGTCATCACCGCACTGCCGTACCAGGTCAACCCCGACAATCTCGCGATGAAAATCGCCGATCTCGTCAAAGAAAACAAGCTGCAGGGAATTGCGGACATTCGGGACGAGTCGAGTGGTCGAACCGGACAGAGACTGGTCATCGTCCTCAAGCGCGATGCGGTTGCGAAAGTCGTCCTCAATAACCTCTACCGACAAACACAACTCCAGGACAACTTCGGCGCCAACATGCTCTCGATTGTGGACGGTGTCCCCCGCACGCTTCCGATCGACCAGTTCATTACGTACTGGGTGGAACACCAAATTTCGGTCATCGTCCGGCGGACGCAATTCCGACTAGACAAAGCTGAGGCCGACGCGCACATCCTGCGCGGGTATCTCAAGGCGCTCGATGCGCTCGACGAGGTCATCGCCTTGATTCGAAAGTCGCCCACCGTGGACGACGCCAAGGCCGGGCTCATCAAACTCCTCAAAATCGACGACATTCAGGCGATGGCCATTCTTAACCTTCAACTGCGTCGTCTCGCCGCACTCGAACGCCAGAAAATCATCGATCAGGCCAACGAAATCGAGCAGCAAATTGCGGAATATAAGCGAATTCTTGCCGATGAATCGATTCAGCGCGAGATCATCAGCACTGAGCTCACTGAAATCGTTGACAAGTACGGAGACGAACGCCGGACGATGATTGTCCCGAGCGAAGGGGACCTTCGGAACGAGGACTTGATCCCCGAAGAGGAAATCGTCGTGACCGTCACGCGGGCGGGGTACGTGAAACGGACGCGCAGCGACAACTACCGTTCCCAGAACCGCGGCGGCAAAGGGATCAAAGGCGCGAAGCTTCGCGCCGATGATGTCGTACAGCATTTTCTTGTCACGACGACCCACCACTGGCTGTTGTTTTTCACCGACAAAGGCCGGGTCTATCGCGCCAAAGGGTATGAACTTCAAGAAGCGGCTCGCGATGCGAAGGGCCAGCACATCGCCAACCTTCTCGCGTTGCTTCCCGGCGAATCCGTCGCTCAAATCCTCGACGTGCGAAACTATGCAGGCGCTGAATATCTCGTTCTAGCGACGGGGAAGGGTTTGGTTAAAAAATCCAAACTCACGGACTATGACACCAACCGTTCCGGCGGGGTGTTTGCCATTGACCTCGCGGTGGAAAAAGGTAAGGACGGAAAGCCCGTGCTCACCGATGAGGGTCAACCCACCTTCCTCGACGCCGTGGTGTCCGCGATGCTTGTGAACTCTGACAGCGAGATACTGTTGGTCTCCAAATCGGGAATGTCGCTTCGATTCCAGGCAAACGACGCCTCGCTGCGTCCGACGGGACGCAAGACGGCGGGCGTCAAGGGACTGTCGCTGCGCACCGGCGATCAACTGCTGTCCGCCGCGGTGGTTTCCGATTCGGGGTACGTCTTTGTCGTGACCGAAAGTGGGTTTGCCAAACGCACCGAGGTCAGCCAGTACCGCGTTCAAAATCGCGGGGGCATCGGAATCAAGGTTGCGAAGCTCACGGATGAGCGCGGCGGGTTGACTGGCGGTCTGATCGTCGATGATGGTGACGAGGTTCTTGTCATTATGGAAGGCGGCAAGGTCGTTCGCTCGAGTGTCGACGGCGTTCCGGCGAAGGGTCGCGACACAATGGGCGTCGTCTTTGCTCGCCCCGACGACGGAGATCGGATCCTCGCTATCGCGCGCAATGTCGAGCGTAATCTAGACTCGTCAACAGAAATT
>JBIIFF010000042.1:0-11344 GCA_044237445.1 Microbacteriaceae bacterium
AGCGATGCCCTCGACCCAGTCGTCAATCGGCTCCATCAGCTTTTCCCGCTTCGACGCAGAAATCAGTTTCGAGTCGCGCAATCCAGCGGGGAACTCGCTGTCCACACGGAGGACGGATACGCCGACGACGACGGGACCCGCGATGGCTCCGCGACCGACCTCGTCGACCCCAACCACAACTCCGCTGCCGGTCGCGAGCAAGCCGCGTTCGAACTCGAGCGTGGGGTCAGTCGGCATCGGTGAAATTGCCCGAATAATTCTCGAGCCAAATCCAGTGCGCAATTGGCCACGAGATTACGACCGCTCGACCAACGACGTTCTCGATCGGAACAAATCCGTCGCCCGGCTTGTCCTGGTTGTACCGCGAATCGGCCGAATCGTAGCGATTGTCGCCCATCACCCACAGTGAGTCGTCGGGCACCGTGACGTCGAACTCAATCCCGCTCGCGGCGCCGTCGCTGCCGCCCGTTTGGATGTACGGCTCGTCGATCGCCTGACCGTTGACGGTCAGTTTGCCGTCGGCGTCACAACAGATGACGCGATCGCCGGGGAGACCGATGAGTCGTTTGACGAGGTGGTCCTGCGAATCGGAACCGCCGAATCCGACGACGGTGGCGATGAAGTCCAGGGCGACCGTGACAAGATCGGTGTCGAGCGGCTGCTGGGGCGGTAGCCAACCGCCGGGGTCACTGAACACGACGACATCGCCGTTCTGGAGGGCGAACAGGTCGGGCACGAGTTGGTTGACGATAATCCGGTCGTCAATCATGAGAGTGGTCTCCATCGACGCCGACGGAATGTAAAACGATCGAAACAGGAACGTCTTGACGACGAAAGAAATGATGAGCGCCGCACCGACGATGACCACGAGGTCTTTGAGAAACGTCAAAAGCCCCTTGACGAATGGATTGGGCATGGGGTCCTCAGGTGCGGGATCGGGGGCGTCTATCGCGCCAGTCTATGGGCTAAAAATATGAGCCCGTCGCGAACGGCAACGGGCTCATACGACGAAAACCGTCGACTAGGAGTCGCGCTTCTCGCGAATCTTTGCCTTCTTACCGCGAAGTGCGCGGAGGTAGTAGAGCTTGGCGCGACGGACGTCACCGCGCGAGACAAGTTCGATGTGATCGATGACGGGCGAGTGGACCGGGAACTTTCGCTCGACTCCGACCTGGAACGAAATCTTGCGGACGTTGAACGTCTCGCGAATTCCCGAGCCGTTGCGGCCGATGACGACGCCCTGGAAGACCTGAATTCGGCTTCGGGTGCCTTCAATAATGTTGACGTGAACCTTCACCGTGTCGCCGACGCGGAAGTCGGGGATGTCCTTGCGGAGCAACGCGGCGTCAATGGCATCAAATTTCTGCATTGTTTCATTCGCTTTCTGCACTCGCTTCGGGACGACTGCGGGGAGGTTCTGTCGCGATGGGTGTCACCGAGTTGTTCCCCCGAAGCAGAGAACTCGTGAATCGCGCGTGCCAGCGGCACAAGTCTTTATCCTGCCACAGTCGCCGTGTCTTTACCAATTAGGCTGATGGAGATAGGAAGAGGGATGTCCCGTGATTGAGCTTCGCACCCCCGCCGAAATCGAGGCGATGAGACCGGCCGGCCGTTTTGTCGCGTCGGTTCTCACTGCTGTTCGAGACGCCACGGTGGTCGGATCGAACCTGCTCGAACTCGATGCGCTCGCCCACCAGATGATTCGCGATGCCGGTGCAAAGTCGTGTTACATCGACTATCACCCGTCGTTCGGCGGTTCTCCGTTCGGAAAAGTCCTGTGCACGAGCGTCAACGACGCCGTCCTTCACGGACTCCCCCACGACTATGCGGTCCAGGACGGAGACATCGTGAGCATCGACTTTGCCGTGAGCGTTGACGGTTGGGTCTGCGACTCGGCGATCAGTTACATCGTCGGCACGGCGGACCCCGAAGACCTTCGCGTGATTCGCGCAACGGAAGAAGCGCTCGTTGCCGGAATTGCCGCGGCGACCGTCGGGAACGCAATCGGAGACATCTCGGCCGCAATCGGCGACGTCGCCGACAAATACGGATACGGCGTGAACCTCGACTTCGGCGGGCACGGCGTCGGACGTGATATGCACGGCGATCCGCACGTCCCCAACGACGGACGTCCGGGTCGCGGCTACAAACTTCGCGAAGGGCTCGTCATCGCTATTGAGCCATGGTTCATGCGCGACACCGACGAGATTTACACCGACCCCGATGGATGGACGTTGCGTTCGGCGGACGGTTCGCGTGGCGCGCACTCCGAGCACACCATTGCGATCACCGCTGACGGGCCGGTCGTTCTCACTTCTCAACACGTGTGACGCCCATTAGGCGTCAGACTCGTCACTATGTTGATATCATCTCAATATAATTTGCGTTTACACAACCTACCGCCCCGACGCTGAGGCGGATGCGCTACCCCATCGAAAGGGGAGTCCGTGTGCAATAGAATTCAACTTCTGGTGAGTGACACAACGCGGACCGTGGACATTGTGTTTGCGGGTTCCGTCGCCGAAATTCGCATTCCCGATTCGATCGATGCCATTACACTTCGGAAACACGTCGAGAATGTTCTCGATCACGAGCAATCCGAGTGCGCCTCGAAGCTATGGGCCGATGACTCTTTCCCCCGCTTTTTCGAAATGACCAGTCATGGCCTGGTGATTTCCTGTAGTCCTCAGGACTGAGGAGTGATTGTCACCCCGAGAGCGTGCAACAGTGTTTCCGGCGACACCTGAAGAGCCTGGCACAACACCGGCAGCACATCGATCGACGGCCGCTGTAGCCCTCGAAAATATCGAGACAACGTGCCTTTGTTAATCCCCGTTGCATTTTCCAGATCGGCAATAGACGTCATCCCGAGATCCGACATTCGGTGTTTGAGCCAATCCTGCCCCACGGGCGAAACGTTGCGAGACATGTGATGCACTCCCCCCCCCTCTGGAAGATATTTCATCTGAAACTACACGTAATTGTAGCCGCAGCAGTAGCTCGCCACTTCCATTAAGGGCGGCGTCCTATCCCGACATAATTTCAGGAATGTAACAGGTTGATAACGTCTCCGAGATATTTGCTTATTCACAACGAGTCTTATGTATCGTTGCGAATACGCAATCGAAAGGTTGTATCACCAAACAAGGAGAAATAACACAATGTTGAAAAACACGAAAATTGCAGCGGCTCTCGCTGCGCTTTCGCTGATGTCGCTTGTTGCACTTGCACCCACGGCATCCGCGTATCCAATCGACACGAATCCCTACGTCGAGCTTCAGGACGACGGGGTTGCTGCCGGAGACGTCGTTTTGTTCGATGTCTGGGATGTCCGCACTGGTTGCACAGTGAAAACCGCTCTCGGATCAAAGAAGGTTGTTGACAAGTCGGTCAGCTATGCCAACGTCGACGTGAAAGAGGGCGCCGTTGAAGACGCCGAGATCAAGGCCCCTGGTACCGCGGGCGAATACACCATGAAGTCAACTGTTAGCTCGAAGTGCCAGAGCGACGCTGGACACAAGTCGTCCGACACGCTCTACGTTGGAGAAGAAGTTTTCTTCGGTAGCAGCGACGCGGTCTCTTGGGACTATGAGACCATTTCCGGAGACAGTCTCGCAACGCGGTTTTATGGCGCAATCATTGACTACGACGAGTACTGGGATGGCGACGGCTACACGGTCGATACCGAAGAAGTGAAGGTTCAGTTCTTCAAGGGCAACAAAATGATCGCTAGCGGAACCACCGATTCTGATGGCTACGTTTCGGTCATCCTCAAGGCAAAGCACTTCGCCGAAGCCGGTGAGTTCACGATCACGGTCAAGCTCGCTCCCAACGCTGACTACTACATCTCGGATGAAGACCAGGAGTTCGACATCACCGTCGAATAGTCACATCCCGCCTTCGGGCAACAAAACGGTCTCGGATTTTATCCGGGGCCGTTTTGTTGCCCGCGGCAATGATGATGCAGGCAGGCGAAAAGGATCCTAGTCGGCGAGAAGGTCGGGGCGACGCTCGCGAGTCCGCTCGACCTGCTGCTGTAAACGCCACTCAGCGATTTTGGCGTGGTGTCCGCTCAGCAGGATTTCGGGGACCGTGAGCCCCCTCCACTCCTGTGGTTTGGTGTATGAAGGGTATTCGAGGAGACCGCCTTCATGACTCTCCTCGTCGAGCGAGGCGGGGTTCCCCACCATTCCCGGAACGAGCCGCGTGACGGCCTCGATCATCGCCATCGTGGCGACCTCGCCACCGTTGAGAACATAATCCCCGAGCGACAGTTCGCGCACGCGGGCTCGACCCGCGAAGTGGTCGATGACCCGCTGGTCAATTCCTTCGTAACGACCACAGGCAAATACGAGGTGTGATTCCTCGGACAGTTCCCGCGCAATCTGTTGAGTGAACAACGCTCCGGCGGGCGACGGCACCACGAGCACGGTCTCGTCCGTGATGAGCGAATCGAGTGCCTCGCCCCACGGCTCGGGTCGCATGACCATCCCGGCGCCACCGCCATACGGGCTGTCGTCGACGGTCTTGTGGACGTCGTGGGTGAAGTCGCGCAGGTTGGTGACGCCAATATCGAAAAGCCCCGATTCGCGGGCCTTCCCCACCAACGACACGTCGAGCACCCCGAAGAACTCGGGGAAGATGGTGACGATGTCGATGCGCACGAGAGAAACTCTACGCGTCGGCCGTTTCGGGCTCGTCGTCGACGGGTTCCTCGAACAACCCGATGGGCGGGTCGATGTCCATCGTTCCCGCGTCGATATCAACTCCGGTAACGATCGCCTTGACGAAGGGCACGAGGACTTCGCCGTCACCCGTGTCGACGACAAGGAGGTCTTGGGCCGGGAAATGATCCACTCGCGCGATTGTTCCGACCGGAACTCCACCGCGGCGAACGGACAGTCCAATGAGTTGGTAGTCGTACCAGGCGTCTTCTTCGGCGGGACGAGCGTCCTTGTCGTCGTCCACCCACAGAATCGCTTTGACGAGAGATTCGGCCGCGTCACGATCGGCGATACCGTCGAGAAACACCACTGCGTGGTCGTTGTACCACTTGAGTTCGGTGAGAGTCACGGTCTTGCCGAACCACGGTGACTCATCCGGAACCTGCAGGGTGTAAACCGACCCCGGCACAAAACGCAGAGCGGGATCGTCGGTGTACAACTCGAGTTTGATAGCGCCCTTGAGCCCGTGGGCTTTGAGAAGTCGACCGACGCGGAGACCCGACTCGGGTCGCTTCGCGGAGGTCATTATTCCGCGGTGTCGACGATGTCGACGCGGATGCGCTTGCCATCGGCAATCGCGAGAATGAGGGTGCGAAGCGCTTTTGCCGTACGACCGCCCTTCCCGATGACACGACCGAGGTCGTCCGGGTGCACGGAAACCTCGAGCAGGTCGCCACGCGGAGTGCTTTTTGCCACAACTGTGACGCTCTCCGGGTGGTCGACGATTCCCGAGACCAGGTGCTTAAGGGCGGCCGCCAGCATCAGACTTATTCAGCCTTTTCGTCAGAGGCAGCTTCGTCGGCCGGCGCCTCTTCAGCAGCAGGCGCTTCCTCGGCTGCGGCTTCGCCAGCTGGTGCCTCTTCAGCAGCAGGTGCTTCTTCGACCACAGGAGCGTCGTCAACGACGGTCTCTTCGACGGTTTCGGCGACCGCTTCAGGCGCGCCTTCGGCTGCCTCGACCGGCGCTTCGGTGATGCTCTCGACAGCCTCGTCGACAACCTCAGCGGCGGCCGGTGCGACCTCTTCCACCTTCTTTTCGACGCGGGGACGCACGACCGACTTCTTGGCGGTGTCCTCGGCGAAAACGGTCTTGACATCCTTGGTCAGGATGGTGTTCTTGGCTGACTTGTCACCCTTGTACTTGCCCCAGTCACCTGAGAGCTTGAGGATGACGAGGACCTGCGGGCTCGGCTGTGCGCCGACCGAAAGCCAGTACTGGGCGCGCTCCGAGTTGATCTCGATGAGCGACGGGTTCTCGGTCGGGTGGTACTGACCGATTTCTTCAATCGAGCGGCCGTCGCGCTTGGTGCGCGAATCGGCTACGACGATGCGGTAATGCGGCGAACGGATTTTACCCATGCGCTTGAGGCGGATTTTGACAGCCACGGTTCTCCAGAGTTGTTTGCGATGACGCACCGCAGTTCGGGCGTGGGGTTGCTCGAATGCGGAAGCAGGACGCCACTTCGTAGGGTTAGAGGGTCCTACGAGATGGACACAGTTCCCCAGTCTGCCAGATAACGTGCGACTTATCCAATCAGCCTCGGCGCGACCACCACACACCCGCTAAGGCGACTAGCCCGCCAACTATGGCGACGGGGTGCGGCCACTCGCCGAGCAGGATCGCGGACTCAACAATCACGAGTGGTGGGACCACGTAGGTCGATACACCAAGGCGTCCGGCCGGCATGCGCTTGAGGGCGTAACCCCAAAGGCCAAAGCCCAGAGCGGTCGGAATAGCGCCGAGCCAGATGGCTCCGAGAATCGCGTCGACCGGGGCGGATTGAGCAATGACAAGCCCACTGGGAGCCCACCAGAACAGTGGAATCAGTGCGATGGCAGCGCCCAAGAACGTCACCTGATTTGACGACAAACGTTTCAGCGCAGGTTTTTGGGTGAGGACGCCAACAGCGTAGGTCACCGTCGCAACGAGCGCCCACAGCACTCCGACAACATCGACGCGATCGCTGGACGAGGTGCCCCATGCAATCAGACCAACGCCGGCAAGTGCGACGAACGCGCCAGCCACAAGATTTCGAGGAAGTTTCTCACCGAGGAACATGAATGCCCCGACGGCGATGAGCAACGGTCCGATGTTGACAATGAATGAAGCAGTTCCGGCGTCAATTGTGCGCTCTGCGATGTTGAGTGCAACGCTGTAGGTCGAAAACCAGGTAAGTCCGAACACCGCAATCAGTAACCATTCGCGAGCCGTCGGCCAGAGCCACTTCTGCCCGATCATCCACAGGGCCAGCAACGGGACGGCAACGAGTTGACGGAGGAACGCGAGTTCGCCCGGCGCAAAGACCGGTAGCACCGCGCGAATGACCACGAAAGCGCTGGACCACGCGAGAACGGTTCCGACAATCGCGAGTAGAACTGGGGTGGAAACGCGCGTCGAGCTCACAGTCCGCCGCGTTCGATGAAGCGACGCATGGTTTCCATTTCCGATTCGCTCACCTCGGCATCGGGTGCGGCGCCGATTCCGAAACTGTTGCCACCGGTCGCCGGCGCAGACTGCAGCGCCGCATTTTCGGCCGCACGTTTGGCTGGGTTACCCGAACGCGACCCTTTCTTTACGACGGGCGCCTTGGCTTTGACGCGCCCACCGGGCACCGGTCCCATGCCCGGAATCGCCGGGGTTCCACCCCGCGCCACCGTCTTCATCATTTTGGACGCGGCATCGAAACGAGTGATCAATTGGTTGACCTCAGTCACCGTCATGCCCGAGCCCTTTGCGATTCGAAGTCGACGCGAGCCGTTCAAGAGCTTCGGGTTGTCCCGTTCGAGCGGGGTCATCGAGCGAATGATTGCTTCGGTGCGATCGATGTCTTTCTCGTCGAAGTTGTCGATTTGTTCGCGCATCTTTCCCGCTCCGGGCATCATGCCCAGCAGTCCCTTCATCGACCCCATCTTGCGAACCTGTTGCAACTGTTCGAGGAAGTCCGCGAGCGTGAATGTGTTCGATTGAAATTTCTCGGCGACCTTGGCTGCTTCGTCTTCGTCGAAGTTCTTTTGCGCCTGTTCGATGAGCGTGAGGATGTCACCGAGGTCGAGGATTCGGCTCGCCATGCGGTCGGGGTAGAACGGCTCGAGAGCATCGAGGTCTTCACCGGTGGACGCGAAAACGATGGGACGGTCAGTGAGACCCCGAACGGACAGCGCAGCGCCACCGCGGGCATCACCGTCGAGTTTGGTAAGAACCACACCGGTGAAGTCGACTCCGTCTTGGAAGGCCTTGGCGGTGAGGACCGCGTCCTGACCGATCATTGCGTCCAGCACGAACAACACTTCGTCGGGATTCGTCGCGTCGCGAACCGCACGCGCCTCGCGCATCAATTCCTCGTCGACGCCAAGTCGACCCGCGGTGTCGATGATGACGGTGTCGAACAGTTTCTGGGTTGCGAACTTCACGCCGTCCTTCGCCACCTTTACGGGGTTGCCTTTGCCGTTGCCGGGTTCGGGGGCAAAGATCTGAACCCCCGCCTGTTCGGCGACAACGGTCAACTGCGTGACGGCGTTCGGGCGCTGGAGGTCACACGCGACGAGAACGGGTGTGTGTCCCTGGGACTTCAAGTATTTGGCGAGCTTTCCCGCGAAGGTCGTCTTTCCCGACCCTTGAAGCCCCGCAAGCATGATGACGGTCGGCGGTTTCTTGGCAAACGTCAGTTGCGACTGGGTTCCGCCCAGAATCTGGACCAGTTCCTCGTTCACAATCTGGACAACCTGTTGAGCGGGGTTTAGGGCCTTGTTGACGTCATCCGACAGTGCGCGTTCGCGAATGTTGCCAGTGAACGACTTGACCACATCGAGCGACACGTCCGCGTCGAGCAACGCGCGCCGAATTTCGCGAACCGTCCCGTCCACATCCGCCGGGCTCAGTTTCCCCTTGGTGCGCAGGCTCGACAGAGCCGACGTGAGTCGTTCCGAGAGGTTTCCAAAAACGGCCATAACCAGTCCAGACTAGTCTTCGAGCGAGTGGGTGGCGCTGAGTTCGCGGTACGTGGTGGCGTTCCGACGGATAGCAGCAATTTCATCGTCCGTCAGTTCACGGCGGACCTTCCCCGGGACGCCGGCGACGAGCGAGCGCGGTGGAATCACGGTTCCCTCGAGGACGACCGTTCCCGCGGCGATCAGACATTCGTCGCCAATCACCGCATGTGACAGCACGGTGGCGTTCATGCCGATAAGGCAGTCATCGCCGATGGTGCAGCCGTGGACGACAGCGGCGTGACCGATGGAAACACCACGACCGATGGTGGTCGGTGCATCGTCGTCGACGTGAACCGCGACGTTGTCTTGAATGTTGGAGCCCTCGCCGAGCGTGATCGAGTTGATGTCAGCGCGAAGAACAGCCCCAAAGTACACCGACGCACCCGAGTCGATTCGCACGCGACCGACGATGGTTGCGTTCGGAGCGATCCAGGCGTCCTCGGCGATGACCGGCTCGTGTCCGTCGAATGCGCGCTTCATGACCACAACAGTAGGCGGTTAGTCGAGAAGTTGTCGGACAAACACGTGCGGGGTAAACCCGGTGAGATCGTCGATGCTCTCGCCCTGTCCGACCAGTTTGACGGGGATGCCGGTGAGTTCTTGGACCGCGAAGACGAAGCCGCCGCGAGCGCTGCCGTCGAGTTTCGTCAACACCAGTCCGGTGACTCCGGCCTGTTCGAGAAACGCCTGGGCTTGGTTCAGTCCGTTTTGACCTGTCGTCGCATCGAGCACGAGCAGAACTTCGTTGATGGGCGCCTTTTTTTCGAGGACGCGTTTGATTTTCGCCAGTTCATCCATGAGCCCCGACTTGGTGTGCAGTCGACCGGCGGTGTCGATGATGACGACGTCGTGACCCTCCGCCGTTGCGCGTTCGACGGTCTGGAACGCGACCGCGGCGGGGTCCTGTCCGTCCACGTGAGGCTTGACGATGTCCACCCCGGCCCGTTCCGCCCACGTCGCCAGCTGGTCGACGGCGGCGGCGCGAAAGGTGTCCGCGGCGCCGACCACAACGCGCTTGCCTCGGGTGGCGATGAACTTTGCGAATTTTCCGATCGTCGTCGTTTTTCCAACACCGTTGACTCCGACCACAAGAACCACCGCGGGGAGTCCCGACTCTGCTTGGAGAGACAGGGTGGGGTCGAATGCGGCGAGACGTTCCTCGAGCACCTCACCCAAGATCCGGCGCAGTTCTTCGGTGTCCAGATTTGCCGTGGAGTCCGCGACCGCATGCACCGCCTCAATCACCTCGTCCGTGACCCGAGGCCCGAAGTCCGCCTGCAACAGCGTGTCTTCAAGGTTCTCCCAATCCGACGCATCGACCAGTCGAGACCCCGTGAAGAGGTTCTGGAATGCTTTCGCGAACGACCATGCCATGGCAGTGACCCTACGCCTCGACCGGGGTTGCGATGCGTTGCCCGACGACCGCACTCACGCCGTCATCGCGCATCGACACCCCGTACAAAGCATCGGCGATTTCCATCGTGCGCTTTTGGTGAGTGATGATGACCAACTGCGATGACGCCCGAAGTTCCTCGAAAATGCTGAGCAATCGGCCGAGGTTCGCGTCGTCGAGGGCGGCTTCGACCTCGTCGAGGATGTAAAACGGCGACGGTCGGGCTTTGAAGATGGCGACGAGAAGCGCTACTGCCGCGAGCGATCGCTCGCCACCGGACAGCAACGAGAGGCGTTCAATTTTCTTCCCCGCGGGCTTGACGCTCACTTCGATACCTGTCGTGAGCGGCGCATCGGGGTCGGTCAGGGTCAGATGACCTGTTCCGCCGGGGAACAGCACCGGCAGAATGCGGTCGAACGCCGCCTTCGTGTCACGGAATGCGTCGAGGAAAATCGACTGCATGCGGTCGTCGAGTTCGTCGATGATTTGCAGCAGATCGGTCCGGGTTGAATCGAGGTCGGCGAGCTGTTCCGTCAGGAACTGGTGTCGTTGTTCCAGCGCCGCGAATTCTTCCAACGCGAGCGGGTTGATTCGCCCGAGTTGGTCCATCGAGCGCTCGGCATCCTTCAGTCGGGCTTCCTGTTCGGCGCGCGTGAAGGGGACGGGATCGCCCTCTGGCATGGGGACGAGTGTGTCCGGGCCGTACTCGTCGACCAAAACCTGTTCCGTCAGGGCCAACTCGTCGGCCGCCTTTTCGAGCAGGTTTCCGAGGTGGAGCTTCTTTTCGTAAATCTGCATTTCGAGCCCGTGAACACCGTCCGTCACCGACATCAGTCGTTGGCGCAGTTCGCTCTCGCGGGTGCGAAGTTCCGTGAGTTCGCCCGAGCTCGCCGCGCGAACACGTTCCGCGTCGGCCAGTTTCACCTGGGCCTCCGAGACACTCGCGTCCAGTGCCGCGAGGATCGGAGGGATTTCCGTCGACAACCGTTCGGCGTTGTCCAATTGGGTTCGACGGTGAGCCCGCTGGGCGGCGCGTTCCGCGGCTGCGGCACGGTCATTTTCCAACGTCCGTGCCATCTCGTCTGCCCGGTCACGTTCCGACCGCACGCGCTCGCGAACCGTCTCCATGTCGATGCGAACCTGAAGTTCCGCGGCGCGCGCGGCGTCAAGGGCAAGGAGTGTGGTGTCGCGGGATGACGCGTCGAGCGCGGGGCGAGGAGCAGCGAGGAACGCGTCGA
>JBIIFF010000121.1:0-2937 GCA_044237445.1 Microbacteriaceae bacterium
TCTGCTCGCGTTCCAGAACGCCGCATCGCGTTACTTCTTCGCGATGGCACGTGGCGGAGTCCTCCCCCGCGCGCTCGCGTCGGTCAACGGCCGCGGCGCTCCCTCGGGTGGTGTCATCGCGACTTCGGTGGTCACGATTATCGTCATGGTTCTGTTCTCAGTGAACGGCCTCGACCCCGTTCTCAACCTGTTCTACTGGTTGTCAACGGTGGCCGTGGTCGCCATCACGCTCGTCGAGATCCTCGTCTCGATCGCGGTCATCGCCTACTTCCGTAAGAACGGTGGCGCGAACGTCTGGCAGTCGGTCATCGCACCGGCTCTGGCGACGCTCGGAATGGCTCTCGCGATGTATCTCATCATCGCGCGCTTCAACCTGCTCTCGGGAACGGTGGCCGACGGTGTCGACCCGACTCTCCCCGAAAGCGGATTCGCGTTGAGCCCGCTCGGATGGTTCCTCGTGGCCCTTCCGTTCATCTTCTTCGTCGGTGGTCTCGTTAGCGCGATCATCAACAAGAAGGAGAACTCCTCGCTCGTGGACGACATGTCCTAAGCGACCCACTCCAAACGGAGAAGGCCCCCACCGAATTGGTGGGGGCCTTCCTCGTTGTGGTCGAAGGGGTGGGGAGGGCTAGAGCTTGATGTAAGTGGTCTTCAGTTCGGTGTACTTTTCGAGCGCGTGGCGCGACTTGTCACGCCCGTTACCCGACATCTTGAAACCACCGAACGGCACGGTGAGATCGCCCTCCTCGTAGCAGTTGACCCAGACCGTGCCCGCACGAATGCGGCGAGCCAAGCGGTGAACAGTCGACACGTTCGCGGTCCAGAGCCCCGCTGCGAGTCCGTAGTCCGTGTTGTTGGCGACGCGAATCGCCTCGTCTTCGTCCTTGACCGTTGTCACCGACAGAACCGGCCCGAAGACCTCGTTCTGCGCCAGCGACGAGTCGGGGGCGACGTTGGTGAACACAGTCGGCTGGTAATACGCTCCTCCCGCGAGGACGCCGTCGAGATCGATCGCGCCACCGCCAATCTCGAGAGTCGAGCCGTCGGCGAGCGCCCGGTCGACGTGTTCCTGGACCTCGGCACGTCGCGACATCGACGCGAGCGGCCCCATGGTGGTGGTGTCGTCAAACGGGTCTCCGGGAGCGTAATTCTTGGCGGCGGCGAGCACCCCCGCAATCACCTCGTCCGCGACGTCCTGGTGAACGATGAGGCGCGATGGCGCCGTGCACATCTGGCCCGTGTTGAAAAAGATGCCCCAGGCGGCGGTGTTGATCGCGGTCTGAAGGTCGGGCGCGTCCGGGAGGATGATGTTCGGCGATTTGCCACCCAGTTCGAGCCACACACGCTTGAGGTTCGACTGCGCCGCGTACTCCATGTACGCACGCCCAACCTCGGTCGAACCGGTAAAGGCGAGTGAGTCGACCGCCTTGTGGAGCCCGAGACCCTTTCCGATCACCGATCCACGACCGGGAAGAACGTTGAGCACTCCGGCCGGGATACCGGCCTCGAGCGCGAGTTCGGCGATACGCACCGCGGTTAGCGGGGTGAGGTCGGCGGGCTTGTGAACGACAGTGCAGCCGACCGCCAGGGCGGGCGCGATTTTCCATGCGGACAGGGTCAGCGGAAAGTTCCACGGGGTGACAACGGCAACGACGCCGACGGGCTCGCGCGTGATGAGAGCGAGGTCGTCCTCGCCGACGGGCGACACCTCGTCGAGTTCTTTGTCCGCCATCTCGGCGTACCAGCGATACGAGTTGATGAGAGCTCGGAGTTCGATGCCCCATGCGTCAGCAATTGGCTTGCCCATCTCGACCGAGAGCATCGTCGCAAGTTCGGTGCGGTGTTCCTCCATGAGCGCCACCCACGCGAGCATGAGTTCCTTGCGCTGCTTGGGGGCCATGCGAGGCCACGGTCCTTCGTCGAACGCTTTCCGCGCAGCCGCCACGGCGAGTTCTAGTTCGTCCTCGGTCGCGTACGGAACGGTTGTGACAAATGAGCCGTCACGCGGCGTCACGAGGTCGACCCGCGCCTCGTCCTTTCCTTCGCGCGGCTTTCCGTCGATAATCATCGCGGTGGGCCACGCAAGCGATGCGGCGTACGCCGTCCATTCGGCGACAGTCTTGGTGGGGAAGTTCATTGTTCTGCTTTCGGTTGGGCTGGTGCTGTCGTGATTCGGGTCTAAACGGTCAGGACGACTCGGCCGCGAATTTCTCCGCGACGCAATCGGTCGAGTGCTTCTTGCGCATCGTCGAGCGGCATCGTCTCGACGAGGTGTTCGACGCCCTCCGCGCGAACGAACTCGAGAAGTTCGCGGAGTTCGTCGAGCCCGCCCCAGATCGAACTGGTCAGAACCGCTTCGCTCGGAATCACCCCGACCCCAAATTCGACTCGCCCACCAGCGAGACCGACGACCGCGACGATTCCCTGACGGTCGACGTGCTTTCCCGCAACCGCGAGTGTCGCGTTCGCGCCCACGAAGTCGATGATCGCGTCGTATTTGACGCCCTCGGGGAGTTGCTTGACCGCGTGGTCGGCACCGAGTTTGAGTGCCGCGTCCAACTTGTCGTCGGCCATGTCGAGAACGGTGAGTTCGACGTCGGCGAGCTTCTTGAGGAACTGGATGGCGAACTGCCCGAGACCGCCGGCACCGATGATCACGGCCTTCGCGCCGGTGTGTGCGAGGTGCGGAAGCACGCGCTTCGTGACACGGAAAGCGGTGAGCCCGCCGCAGGCGAGGGGGGCGGTCGTGACGGGGTCAAGGTCGCCGATGGGGAAGAGATAGTCGCGACTGGGGACACGCATGTACTCCTGGTAGCCACCGTCGTCGACGACGCCCGCCTCGTGGCTGTTCGCGCAGATCATTTCGAGGCCAGCGGCGCACTGCCGGCAATCGGGGGCGCGGCAACCCCACGGTGCGTAGACAAGCACCCGACCGAG
>JBIIFF010000122.1:0-2930 GCA_044237445.1 Microbacteriaceae bacterium
CGACGTTTCGCCCCTTCCGCGCCCCGTTCTCGCTCGCGCCTGGCGACTCGGATTGGCGCTCCCCGAACGCCAACTGACGTATTCCCCCAGTTTGTTCTCGCCCCTTGGCCCGCGCGGAAACCACATCGTGACCATTCACGACACGATTCCGTGGACGCATCCCGAGACTCTCACGCGCCGCGGCGCCGTCTGGCATCGGGCGAATGGCGAACGTGCGGCACGATTCGCCGACATCATCGTGGTCCCGACCGCCGCGGTGGCGGAACACCTGTCGGACTTCCTGTCATTCGGCGACCGCATTCGGGTTATCGGTGGGGCGCCGTCAACCGACCTCGCGATCCCTGCGGATGCACCCGCTCGACGTGCGGCGCTCCAGATACCCGACAACTTCGTCGCATTCGTCGGCACCCTCGAGCCGCGTAAAGGACTTGAGCAGTTGATCACCGCGGTCGCCGCAGTCGATAATCTTTCTCTCGTCGTGATTGGACCGCGGGGCTGGGGAGGCGTGAAGGTTGCGACGCTCGTGGAGCAATCGGGGATTGCCCCATCACGCGTCCACGCACTTGGTCGACTCGATGACGCCGACCTCGCCGCCGTGTTGTCCGCGTCGCGGGCGCTGGTTGTTCCCTCGATCGACGAGGGCTTCGGACTCCCGGTTCTCGAGGCGATGTCTCTTGGTGTCCCGGTAATTCACTCCACCGCCGCAGCCCTCGTTGAAGTGGCGGGCGGCGCTGCGCTGCCGGTTAATGTTCACGGACCGGGTGGAACGATGGCCCTCGCCGAGGCGCTGACCGGGCTGAGCGACGACGAGTTACGGCGGGACCTCATTTCGCGCGGGCACGCCCAATCGGCCCTGTTTTCGTGGGACGCGAGTGCAGCGAAACTCGCGGCAATCATTGACGAGCTGTCCTAACGCTCCCACACGTCCCGGTGCACGCTGAGGCAGGCACTCCAGGTGAAACCCACCGCGCGTTCGATTGCCGCGCGTGTCAGCTCGGCGCGACGTTTCGGATCGTTCAGTAACTCCGTCAGTGCGACACCGATTGCCTCGGCCGTGGTGTCGGTGTAGGCCACTGCATCGCCGCCCACCTCGGGGAGCGACAACGATCGGGTGGTGAGAACCGGCGCTCCGCAGGACATCGCCTCGAGAACCGGGAGCCCGAAGCCTTCGCCCTCGCTCGGGTAGGCAACGACCGTTGCTCCGCCGAGCAGTGTCGACAGGTCCGCGAGTGGCACATAACCAAGGTGGCGAACGTCAAACCCGGCTCGGACGGAACGGGCGATGGCCTCGGCCACGGTGTTGTCCCAACCGGGAGCCCCCGCCAACAACAGCGCGGGACGAGGTGACAGCGTCGCGACGGCCAATTGGAACCCCTCAATTAGCGGTACGACGTTCTTTCGCGGCTCAATTGTCCCCACGAACGCGACCCACGCGTCGATGCCCAGCGTTTTCGCGAAACGCGTGACGTTGGATGCGGTCGGCGGGTGAAAAGTGCCCCGGTCGACACCGTGATACGCGACGGTGACGCAAGTGCTGTCCGCGTGCGCAACGCGCTCATATTCGCTACCCGTCGCGCGAGACGGAACGATGACGTCGAGTCGCCGGCGTGCGGTGGCCGAAATCCACCACCGAAAAAATACGCGCTTGAGCAGCGAGTGACGATCGGGAAAAGACCAAAACGTGAGGTCGTGCACCGTGACAACCCGGCGCCGACCCGTGACTAACGGAAACGTATAGTGCGGTGAATGGATGACGGTCGCGTTGAGCCGACGCGCAAGGGCGGGCAACCCGACTTGCTCCCACAGAAATCGCAGAGGCACCGACTGCACAAAGCGGGGTGCAACGACCAGGTCGCAGTCAAACGAGGCAAACACCTTCTCGTCGCGTGGTTGACACACCACGACAACCGGCGCGCCCGCAAGGACGGCCTGCCGGGCTAATTCTTCGACGTAACGTCCGACCCCTCCGCGCTGGGCACTGATCGCCGTTGCGTCGAGCAAAATCAGTGGTTTACTCGACGCAGGTTTCACTCGCCCAGCATATTGCCGCACTACGCTGGGGGACGAAAGGGGTTTTTATGCGCATTGTTGTCACTGGCGGAGCGGGCTTCATCGGCTCGAACTTTGTTCGTCACCTCCTCGCAAACCGTTACGACGGATTGACGGACGCCTCGGTTGTCGTGCTCGACGCTCTCAACTATTCGGGGACTCTCACCAATCTCGCGGAATGTCGCGACAACCCCCGTTTCACCTTTGTTCAGGGGGACATTCGCGACCGTGAGCTGGTCGGAAAAACGCTGGACGGAGCCGACTACGTCGTCCACTTCGCGGCGGAATCTCACGTGGACCGATCCGTGCGTGACGCGGGGATCTTCATCGAAACAAACGTCTTGGGAACCAGTGTTCTTCTCGATGCGGCCAGTGCCAACAACGTGACGCGTTTTGTTCACGTGTCGACCGACGAGGTGTACGGATCCATCAACAGCGGCTCGTGGGACGAAAACGAGCCATTACTGCCCAATTCCCCGTATGCCGCGAGCAAAGCCGGAAGCGACCTCGTCGTTCGGTCGTATCACCAGACCCACCAACTCGATACCGTCACGACGCGCTGCTCGAACAATTACGGAACCCACCAATTCCCGGAAAAGGTGATTCCGCTGTTTGTGACCAACCTGATCGACGGCCTCCGTGTGCCGCTTTACGGTGACGGGCTCAACGTTCGAGACTGGCTCCACGTCGACGATCACTGCCGGGGAATCGCGCTGGCTCTGGTGAAAGGGCGCGCGGGTGAGGTCTACAACATCGGCGGTGGTACGGAACTGACCAACAAGGAACTCACCCAGATGCTGTTGGACGCGACCGGAACCGACTGGTCCCGAGTCGACCAGGTTGAGGATCGAAAAGGTCATGATCGCCGTTACAGCGTGGAC
>JBIIFF010000043.1:0-11097 GCA_044237445.1 Microbacteriaceae bacterium
CATCGCGCACTGGGCGGGAATCCCCGATTTCCGCGATCGCATCGTTCTTCGTCGAACCGTTGGTCCCGCCGACTTCCAGTACGACCTCAACGCTTGGAAGGGCAACGCGCTCGGGCCGGCTCACACGCTCATGCAGAGCGCGGTGTTCCGTGCCGGTAACGTCTCGAAAAAGGTCGACGACCTGTATTACGTCGGGTCCAGCACCATTCCCGGAATCGGACTGCCCATGTGTCTCATTTCGGCCGAGGTGCTACTCAAGCGACTTCGCGGCGATGTGTCGGCGACACCGTTGCCCGACGTAGAAATCGGCTCCTAACTAGCGATCGAACTTCAGGCGAAGCGGCAACATCAACACGAGACCGAGCGCCAGCACCGCAACGATCCCGAGAATGCCCCAGTAGTCGGCACCACCCAGGGTGACGAATAACGCGAATAGTGCCGGTGTGATGAACGAGATCGCACGGCCCGTCGTGGCGTAGAGGCCGAACAGCTCGCCTTCGCCGCCTTCGGGGGCCAGTCTCGCGATGAGCGAGCGGCTAGCGGCTTGTGCGGGACCAACGAACATGGTCAAGAGGAGCCCGAAGACCCAGAAGACCATGGTGCCACCATCGTTGAGCACGAACAGCAGTGTGCCTGAGACGATGAGCCCGGCGAGGGATCCGATGATGACGCCCTTGGACGAGAACCGGTCGTCGAGCACACCGCCGGCGAAGACGCCGAGTCCGGCAATCAGGTTTCCGCCGATTGCAAAGAAGATTACTTCGGTGTCGGATAGCCCGAAAACCTTTCCGGCGAGGATTCCACCGAACAGGAATACTCCGACAAGTCCGTCGCGATAGACGGCGCTCGCCAGCAGGAAGTAGAACGTCTGCGGTGCGTTTTTCCAGAGCCCGAAGATCTTTCGTAACAGCTTGGCGTAGGAACCGAAGATTCCGAGTTTCGAATCCGGGTCGACTGCTTTGTTCTCGGGTACCGCCAAAAGAACGGGAATCGCGAACACGGCCGACCACACCGCGGCCAAGAGCGCGATGAAGCGAATGTTCATGCCACCCTCTTCGGTGACTCCGAACCAATAGGGTTCGGCGAGGATGAATCCGAGGAGTGCGACGACGAGAACGACGATTCCACCGAGATAGCCGAGCCCCCAACCGAAACCACTGATGCGACCGATGTTCGACGGTGTCGAGATCTGTAGCAGCATCGCGTTGTAGTTCACGTTCGCCATCTCATAAAACACGGTGGCCACGGTGATGAGAACGAGGCCGAGAATGAAGAAGTCGGGCGTTCCCTCGACGAAGAACATCGCGAAAGTTGTGACGATGACGACAAGAGTGTTGATTCCGAGCCAGCGACGACGACGACCGCCCTGGTCGGTGCGCTGTCCGACGATGGGGGCGAGAATCGCAACGACGACACCACCGATTGCGAGTGCCCATCCGAGGTTTGCCGTCAGCGCCGAGCTCGCGGCGTTGTAGACCCGTTCTTCGAACCCGCCATCAATCGTCACGTTGGGCCGGGGCTTGTAGGCCGCGACGACGTCGGGGTCGAGGAAGTAGTCCGAAACGATGTACCGCGAAAACACGAACGTGGTGATGAGGACAGAGAACGCCGAGGTGCCCCAATCCCAGAGTGCCCACGAGATTGTCTGGATAAGTGGGGTCTTGCCACGGGCTTGATCGACAGCGTTGTTGGTCATGGACTAACGCTAGCGCGTGGGGGGTGAATTGCGGGAGTACCCCGCGGAAATTTTTGGATATGAGCGACACACGCTCACATTTTTCGATCTCGACTTGACAAAGTTATGCACAGCATGCAAACTTGATACAACAAGGCTCAACTTGAAGGAGAAAACATCATGGCACGAGCTGTAGGAATTGACCTCGGAACGACCAACTCGGTCGTCGCCGTCCTCGAAGGTGGGGAACCGAAAGTCATCGCCAACGCGGAAGGCTTCCGCACCACCCCGTCGATCGTGGCGTTCACCAAGGACGGCGAGGTGCTTGTCGGTGAAACCGCAAAGCGTCAGGCCGTCACCAACGTGGACCGGACGATTGCGTCCGTCAAGCGCCACATGGGAACCACGTGGACTCAGGACATCGATGACAAGAAGTACACCGCCCAGGAAGTCTCGGCGCGAATTCTCGGCAAGCTCAAGCGCGACGCGGAAACGTATCTCGGCGAAAAGGTGACCGACGCGGTCATCACGGTGCCGGCGTACTTCAACGACGCCGAGCGGCAGGCGACGAAAGAAGCCGGCGAGATCGCCGGACTCAACGTTTTGCGCATCATCAACGAGCCCACCGCCGCCGCATTGGCCTACGGCCTCGACAAGGGTAAAGAGGACGAACTCATCCTCGTCTTCGACCTCGGTGGTGGAACGTTCGACGTGTCCCTCCTCGAAGTGGGCAAGGACGACGACTTCAGCACCATTCAGGTTCGCGCGACCGCCGGTGACAACCGCCTCGGTGGTGACGACTGGGATTCGCGAATCGTCGATTACCTCGCGACCAAGTTCAAGGAAACGACCGGTGTCGACGTCTCGGGTGACAAGATCGCCAAGCAGCGACTTAAGGAAGCCGCCGAACAGGCCAAAAAGGAACTCTCGTCCTCGATGAGTGCGTCCGTGCAGCTTCCGTACCTGTCGCTCACGGAAAACGGTCCGGCCAACCTCGACGAGACCATCACTCGCGCGAAGTTCGAAGAACTCACCGCGGACCTGCTCGAGCGCACCGCCAAGCCGTTCAACGACGTCATCAAAGAAGCCAAGATCAAGGTGGCGGACATCGACCACATTGTTCTGGTGGGTGGATCGACGCGCATGCCGGCCGTTGCCGAGCTCGTGAAGAAACTCGCGGGCAAAGAGGCGAACAAGGGCGTCAACCCCGACGAGGTCGTTGCCGTCGGAGCGTCGCTCCAGGCCGGTGTCCTCATGGGAGAGCGCAAAGACGTTCTGCTCATCGACGTCACGCCGCTCAGCCTCGGCATCGAGACCAAGGGTGGCATCATGACCAAGCTCATCGAGCGCAACACGGCCATCCCGACCAAGCGATCCGAAACCTTCACGACCGCCGACGACAACCAACCGTCGGTGTCGATTCAGGTGTTCCAGGGCGAGCGCGACTTCACGCGTGACAACAAGTCGCTCGGAAACTTCGAACTCACCGGAATCGCCCCCGCACCGCGCGGAGTGCCGCAGGTCGAGGTCACGTTCGACATCGACGCCAACGGAATCGTTCACGTGTCCGCCAAGGACAAGGGAACGAACAAGGAACAGTCGATGACAATCACCGGTGGTTCCTCGCTCTCGAAGGAAGACATCGAACGCATGGTTCGTGAAGCGGAAGAACACGCCGCCGAAGACCACGCCCGACGCGAAGCTGCAGAAAAGCGCAACGTCGCCGAACAGATGGCGTACTCGGTCGAGAAACTTCTCGAAGACAACGACGACAAACTGCCCGACGACGTCAAGTCCGAAGTACGTGCGGATGTCGATGCCCTCAAGTCGGCGCTCGCCGGAACGGACGACGCCGCGGTGGATGCCGCGACCGAACGGCTGCAGGCCAGTCAGGGCAAGCTCGGCGAAGCGATCTATGCCAACCAGGCCGACGCTCCCGCGGACGACGCCCCGGAGTCGACCAAGGACGATGAGGACATCATCGACGCCGAGGTTGTGGACGACGAGGACGACAAGAACGACGACAAGGGCGACAAAAAGTAGCCATGTCGGACAAGGAACAGGACAACGACGAGCAGGTTCCCCCTGCCGAACCGAACGAGGACTCTTCAGAGGACACGGTCGGCGAGGCGGGGGAACCCTCCCTCGCGGACGAAGCGGCGGAACAGAACGCCGAAGAACTTCTCGAGTCGATGCTGGGCGAAGTTGAACGGAACCTGGTCGAGGAATACCGCGACCGCGCAGCCCGAGCCGAAGCCGAACTCGCGAACTTCCGCACACGCGTTGAACGGGATCGCGCGGCGAATCGCGATGCGGTCATCGCCGAAGTGATTCGCGCCGTTCTCCCCGCGATGGACGACCTCAATCGCGCCGAGTCGCACGGTGATTTGGCCGGAAGCCCGCTCGAAATTGTGGCCCAAAAAATCCGCACCGGTTTCGGCCGCTTCGGACTTGTCTCGGTCGGTGAAGTCGGTGAAGCATTTGACCCCAACCGTCACGAGGCAATCGTGAAGCTCCCCACCGAAGGCGCGACGAGCGAAACCGTGGCCGATGTCGTCGAAGTGGGATACGCGCTCGGCGACCGATTGATTCGACCCGCCAAGGTCGCCGTCGCCGCACCACCGGAATAATCGAAAGGAGGGACGCTCATGGCCAGTCAGGATTGGTTCGACAAAGACTTTTACGCCGTTCTGGGCGTCTCGAAAGACGTGTCCGATGCGGAACTGAAAAAGGTGTACCGCAAACTCGCGCGCACCTTCCACCCGGATTCGAATCCGGGGGACGCCAAGGCCGAGGCCCGATTCAAGGAAATCAGCGAGGCGTACACGGTTCTGTCCGACACGGCAACGCGGCAGGAATACGACCAAATTCGCGCGATGGGTGGTGGCGCTCGGTTCTCTGCGGGCGGCAGCGGCCCCGGCGGATTCGAGGACGTTTTCGGGGGAATGTTCGGTGGAGGCGGGCAGCGCATGCGCTTCCAACAGAACCCCGACGACCTGTTCAGCGGATTATTCGGCGGAGGTGCCGGGTTCACGGGACAGCCCCGACCCAACACCCGCAAGGGTGCCGACCTAACGGCGAACATCACGATCGATTTCCGCACCGCAATCCAGGGTGGCGAGGTAAGCCTCGACATTCGCGGCCAGAAGCCGCTCCAGATTGCGATCCCCGCGGGGGTCAACGACAAGCAGAAAATCCGCGTGCGCGGCAAAGGCGAACAATCAATGACGGGCGGAGCCGGGGGCGACCTCGTGATCACCGTTACCGTTCGTGATCACCCGGTCTTCGATCGCGACGGCGACAACCTCCGCATCGACATCCCCATCACCATCCCCGAGGCGATTTTGGGCGCGACCATCGAGGTCCCGACGCTCGAAGGCGACCGCGTCAAGGTCAAAGTCCCGGCGAACACCCCGAGCGGCCGCGTGCTGCGTGTTCGCGACCGCGGTGTCAACGTCAAGGGAAAACGCGGCGACCTTCTCGCGACCATCCTCATCGTCACTCCCGATTTGATTTCCGACAAGACGAAGAAACTGATTGAAGAATTCAAGACGCTCAACGGGGACGCGAACCCGCGTGATCCGCTCTACGGCAAGGCATCCCACTAGGAGTGGCCGTGTTCACCGAAGACGACCCGATTTTTTCGATCGCGCACGCGGCGGAACTCGCCGGCATGCACGCTCAGACGCTGCGGCAATACGACCGCCTCGGTCTCGTTTCGCCCGGGCGCACCCCTGGTCGAACACGTCGGTATTCGATGCGGGACATCGTTCAACTGCGTGAGGTACAACGACTGTCCAACGAAGGGTTAAACCTAGAAGGCATTCGGCGAATCATCGAACTGGAAAACACGGTGACGGAATTGTCGGGGCGCGTTCGAGAACTTGAATCGCTCCTCGCCGATGCCGTGATTTCCCGGCCCGGTAATCGCGTCTTCGCGGCTGGAACGGGCGGCGAGGTGGTCCCGATGCGGGCGGGAACCCGAAGTCGTAAATCCAATCAAGTTGTGGTGTGGCGACCATTCCCCTGGTGGGAACGTTAGGGACAAAGGAGAAAACCGTGGCTAACATGCAAGGAGCTCCGTCCTCGCAGGACGAACAAAAGTCCGCACTCGAGCAGTTCGGCGTGAATCTCACGGCCATCGCACAAACGGGCAAACTCGACCCGGTCATCGGTCGCGATGCCGAAATTAGGCGAATCACCCAAGTGTTGACTCGTCGTACCAAGAACAACCCGGTACTCATCGGTGAACCGGGTGTCGGAAAGACCGCGGTGGTCGAAGGACTCGCACAGCGAATCATCGCGGGAGACGTGCCGGACAGCCTCAAGGGCAAAGAAATCGTCTCGCTTGACCTCGCGGCGCTCGTCGCCGGCGCGAAATACCGCGGTGAATTCGAGGAACGGCTCAAGGCCGTGCTCAAAGAAATCGATGAATCCGACGGTCACATCATCACCTTTATCGATGAACTGCACACTCTGATGGGTGCCGGCGGCGGTGAGGGATCCGTCGCAGCGGCCAACATGCTCAAGCCAATGCTCGCCCGCGGAGAACTGCGCCTCATCGGTGCGACCACCCTCGACGAATATCGCGAACACATCGAAAAAGATGCCGCGCTCGAACGTCGTTTCCAGCAGGTGTTTGTGGGCGAACCGTCCGTCGAAGACACCATCGCGATTCTTCGTGGACTCAAGGAACGATACGAGGCTCACCATCGCGTCGTCATTTCGGACAGTGCGTTGATTGCCGCCGCGACCATGTCCAACCGGTACATCACGTCCCGGCAACTGCCCGACAAAGCAATCGACCTGATCGACGAGGCCGCGAGCCGACTCAAGATGGAGATTGAATCGTCGCCCGTCGAAATCGACGAACTGCGACGACTGGTTGACCGGCTCACCATCGAAGAACTCGCGCTCAAAAAGGAAAAGGACGATGCGTCGAAAGAGCGCTTGGTCAAACTCCGCGGGGAACTGGAAGACAAGCGCGCGGCGCTCGCCGAACTGCAGAAGCGTTGGGACGCCGAAAAAGCGTCGTTGCAGGGGGTCGGTGACCTCATGACGAAACTCAACGAGGCACGCATCGACCTTGACCTCGCGATGCGCGAGGGGAACTACGAAAAGGCGTCGAAGCTCAACTACGAGGTCATCCCGGGAATCGAGGCGACCATTGCGGCGGCGGAATCGGTAGAACAGATCGGCGACCGCATGGTCAACGATCGTGTCACCGAGGACGACATCGCCGCAGTCGTGGCAGCGTGGACTGGCATTCCGGTCGACCGTCTGACGCAGGGTGAGACGGAAAAATTGTTGGGACTCGAGAAGCAACTCGCCAAGCGCCTCGTCGGTCAAGAAGATGCGGTTCGTGCGGTGTCCGACGCGGTTCGGCGCAGTCGGGCGGGGATCTCGGACCCGAATCGCCCGACCGGGTCATTCCTGTTCCTTGGTCCTACCGGTGTCGGCAAAACCGAACTCGCCAAGGCACTGGGTGATTATCTGTTCGACGACGAGAAGGCCCTCATTCGCATCGACATGAGCGAATACGGCGAAAAGTTCTCGGTCTCGCGTCTCATCGGTGCTCCGCCCGGTTATGTCGGATACGAACAGGGCGGTCAACTGACCGAGGCCGTCCGTCGCCGTCCCTATTCCGTCGTCCTCTTGGACGAAGTCGAAAAGGCGCACCCCGAAGTGTTCGATTTGCTGCTGCAGGTGTTCGACGACGGTCGCCTCACCGACGGACAGGGTCGCACGGTCGACTTCCGCAACACCATCTTCATTCTCACGTCGAACCTCGGCTCGAACTTTCTCGTCGACCCCGACCTGTCGTGGGAGGACAAGAAACTTGCGGTCAACGAGGCGGTCCGACAGGCGTTCAAGCCCGAATTCGTCAATCGGCTGGATGACATCGTGGTGTTTGCGCCGTTGACGAACGACGACCTCGAACGAATCGTCGACATCACGGTCGATCGACTTGCGACGCGCCTTCACGACCGCCGCCTCACGCTCGGAGTCACCCCCGGCGCACGCCTCTGGTTGTCCGAACGCGGATACGACCCGATTTACGGAGCCCGGCCGCTGCGCCGACTCATGCAACACGAGATTGACGACCGCTTGGCTACGGCCCTCATCGCCGGGAACATTTCCGACGGGGATACGGTTGTGGTTGATGTGGCATCCGACGGAGACGGACTCACCGTCTCTCGAAACCCACAGTAGAAAAAGGAACGATGAACAAGCGCGCGACGACCGAATACCCGATTCACGACATTTTGGCGAACCGTTGGAGCCCCCGATCGTTTGACCCCTCCGCGGTTCTGACTCCGGCGGACCTGGGTTCGTCGTTCGAAGCCGCGCGCTGGGCGCCGTCGGCGAACAACCTGCAGCCGTGGCAGTTCATCGTCGGCTACCGCGGCGACGACATTTTTGCCACGATCACCCAGGACCTCAGCGGGTTCAACGCGGGGTGGGCGCCGGACGCCGGTGCGCTCGTGGTGACGGTCACCAACACGCTGACCGCGTCGGGACGAGACAATGCCTACGCGCGTTACGACCTCGGGCAAGCCGTTGCGCACTTCACGATTCAAGCCAGCGCTGACGGCCACTTCACCCACCAGATGGGTGGGTTCGACATTGACGCCCTGACCATCGCGCTCGACGTGAAGGAACCGATGGAAATCGTGTCGCTCATCGCGGTCGGAAAACTGGGCGACCCCAACCGACTACCGGAAGACCGTCGCGAAGCCGAAACCGGCCCCCGCGAACGCAAGCCGCTCTCCGAGGTCGTGCGCGGGGTCTAGCACCCCGTCGGGCCGCCTGACTGCGCGCGGGTCAACCGAGCAGAGCGCGGTCGAGCAGACCAAATAGCGCGGTCTTCATGTCCGCGCGATTAGTGACGGGGAATGGCCACGCGAGGGAAACCTCGCGGGTCTCCCCGTCTTTTTCGATGGAAAAAACTGCGTTTTCCTCGGTGATATCGATCAAGAGGACGGTGGAGTCGACCTCGGCACCCCCGAGCTTTTCGACCATGAACCGCATGTTGTCCACCATGGACTCATCGTTCATGTAGTCACAGACGGCACGGACGTCATCGGAATCCAGAGTCACGTTCTTAGTTCCTTTCGCCGAGAGCCACGACTCTATTGTGCCGTTTTTCCGGTCACCAAAACATCGGGCGATCGTCGTCGTCCTCGCCACCGAGCTCGACGACAACGGGAACATGGTCGCTGGGTTGTTCGCCTTTTCGTTGGTCGCGGTCGATGTAAGCATCGGACACCGCGGACGCGAACCCGGGTGACCCGAGGATGAAGTCGATTCGCAGCCCTTCGTCCCGCGGGAACGCGAGGTTCTTGTAATCCCAATAGGTAAATCCCTCGGGTACCGTCGGGCGAACGCAATCCGTCAGTGACATCGCCTCAAACCGCGCGAAGGATTCTCGTTCGACCGGCGAGATGTGGGTGGACAGCCCCGGCACCATTCGAGGGTCGCCGCAGTCCTGGTCGAACGGGGCGATGTTGAAATCCCCCATCAACGCGAGCTGATCGAACGTTGTCATCTCGGTCGCGGTCGCCGCGCGAAGGGCTTCCAGCCACCGCAACTTGTAGTCGAAGTGCGGGTCGTCGAGCGAACGACCGTTGGGAACGTACAGGCTCCACAGGCGAACACCCTCGACCGTGACGCCGATCGCCCGGGCCTCGAGGGGTGGGTCGTCGCCGTCGTGGTCTTTGGCGAAACCGGGCATCCCATCGAATCCGACGGTGACGTCGGTCATTGGCAGCCGGGAGATAAACGCGACGCCGTTCCACTGGCTCAGACCATGACAGGCGATGTCGTACCCGGCGGCCTCGAGAGCCTCGCGGGGGAACTGGTCGTCGCGACACTTCGTTTCCTGCAGCGCGAGCACATCGATGTCACTGGCGGTCAACCATTCGGCGACACGGTCGACGCGGGTTCGAATCGAGTTGATGTTCCACGTTGCAATACGCACGAGAGCGAGTTTAGGCGTTCGATAGGCTGGGGGAATGACCGACGACCGCACTCGACTCGCGTCTTTCATCAAAGACAACGCGCTGTTTTTCGGTGATTTCACGCTGACGAGCGGTAAAAAGGCGACGTATTACATCGACCTGCGCAAAGTCAGCCTCGATCACCGCGTCGCGCCTCTGATCGGGGACGTCATGGTTGACCTGATCGCGGATATTCCCGACATCGCCGCAGTTGGTGGCCTGACGATGGGTGCCGATCCAATCGCGTCGGCCGTCCTGCACCGCGGCGTGCTCAAGGGCAAGACCTATGACGCGTTTGTTGTTCGCAAGGAACCCAAAGACCACGGCCGCGGCAAACAGGTGGAGGGCCCCGACCTCGACGGTAAGCGCGTCATCGTTGTGGAGGACACGTCGACGACGGGTGGCTCGCCGCTCGCCGCCGCCGTGGCGCTGGAAAAAGTTGGAGCCGTTGTGGTCGCCGTCGCCGTCGTCGTCGATCGAAACACGGGAGCAAGGGAAGTCATCGAAAAGGCGGGCTACGAATATCGCGCCGCCATTTCGCTCAGCGATTTAGGGTTGGATGCATGACCGAGAACGACAAAGACAACGAGAACGGCAAGCACGACGATGTCGACTGGCTTCGCGATGCGTTTGATCGCGCTGTTCGCGGTGACAACGGCACGGCGTCGGACACCAGCCGACCGGTCATCGACCCATTTGCGGGGTTGACCCCCGCTGGTGGCCCGTCGGTCCCGCCCGGAGAGGCTCCGCCGGCACCGGCGCCTGATTCGGGACGACGTCACGACCTCGACCTCGATTTTGAAACCGACAACATGCCGCCGGTCACCGCGTTCGAGCCGGTTGTGCCGCTCGACCGACCGCTACCGGCCATCGCCACCGACTACCCGCCGACGGAGGCGCTCGACGCGGTTGACCTCCCGCCCGTAGAAATCCCCGAATCGGTCAAACCCGCTGCCGCACCACCGGCCGCTCCTCCCGCAGTTGCGCCAGCACCCAGTCCGAGCGCGACCGAGACCACCGGTGTGGACCAACTCAATCAGATGTTCGCGTCGACCGAATCGTCTACTGCCACGATTCCGCTGGTCAGCCCGCCTGTCCCCGGGTCGCCCCGCGGCGCGAGGGCAAAGCGGTCCGAAACGACACCGCGCGAATCAACTCTCGTGGATCAGGCCAAGTTCCGTCAGAGGCTGTTGCTGACGGTAGGCGGACTTCTCATTGCCTTCACGGCGAGTGCTGCGTGGGTTGTCGGAGGAATCATCGCAACACCCGCCGCAATCCCGGAGCCGGCCGAAACGGCGGCCCCGGCTCTGCCCACCGCAACACAACCGCCCGGCGAATACCCGTTCGGCGAACTGTACGGAGGGGAATGCCTCAATCCGTTCGTGGACGCGTGGGCCGAGACGTTTACCGTGGTCGATTGCG
>JBIIFF010000044.1:0-10886 GCA_044237445.1 Microbacteriaceae bacterium
TCGTCGACATCAAGAACGGCCAGCGCAAGCTCGTCACCCGCGTTCGCGTTCCGTCGTATGTTCTGGTGCGAATGACTCTCAACGAGAACTCGTGGTCGACCGTTCGTCACACACCGGGGGTCACCGGGTTCGTCGGGAACGCACACAACCCGATTCCGCTGTCGTTCCAGGACGCATTCGACATGCTCAAGACGGAAGCCCCGATCGAGGGCGCGCGTTCCGCCGGCGGACTCAAGACGTCTGGTCAGCGTGAGATGACTGTCACCACCGACTTTGAAATCAACGAAACGGTCGGCATCAAGGAAGGCGCATTCGCCGGACTTCAGGGCACGATTCACGAGATTCACCTCGACACCGGCAAGGTGTCGGTCTTCATCAACGTCTTCGGACGTGACACCGCGGTCGAATTCACATTCGGCCAAATCGAAAAGCAGTAGCCAGAATTACCACCCGTCGCACAGGGCGCCGGCGTGGGAGCGCGTGACACCCGTCACGCACGACAGTAAGGAAAGAAAATGGCAGCAAAGAAAAAGGTCACCGGCCTCATCAAGCTCCAGATCCAGGCTGGCGCGGCTAACCCCGCTCCGCCCATCGGTCCGGCGCTCGGTCAGCACGGTGTCAACATCATGGAATTCTGCACCGCGTACAACAACGCAACGCAGGACAAGCGTGGAAACGTTATTCCCGTCGAAATCACGGTGTACGAGGACCGCTCGTTCACGTTCATTCTCAAGACGCCTCCCGCAGCGGAACTCATCAAGAAGGCCGCCGGAGTCGCCAAGGGCTCATCGACGCCGCACACCGTCAAGGTCGCCAAGTTGACCAAGGAACAACTGCGGTCGATCGCCGAGCAAAAGCAGGTTGACCTCAACGCCAACGACGTCGAGGCTGCCGAGAAGATCATCGCCGGCACCGCCCGCTCTATGGGCATCACGGTCGAATAACACCAACTTTCCACCAGCGGGAGAGCCGCCAGGCTCACGTTCACCGCGATTCTCTGAAGGAGAAAAAATCATGGCTAAAAAATCCAAGGCCTACAACGCCGCAGTCGCCCTTCTCGAAGAAGGCAAGTTTTACAGCCCCGTCGAGGCCGTCGACATCGCCAAAAAGACCGGCTCTGCTAAGTTCAACTCGACCGTCGAGGTCGCGTTGAAGTTGGCCGTCGACCCGCGTAAGGCTGACCAGATGGTTCGTGGAACCGTCATGCTGCCCCACGGGACGGGCAAGACCGCCCGCGTCATCGTTTTCGCAACCGGCCCCGCGGCCGAAGCGGCACTCGCTGCCGGTGCGGACGAGGTCGGTGGTGTTGAACTGATCGACAAGGTCGCCGGCGGGTACACCGCCTTCGATGCCGCAGTGTCGACTCCCGAGCTCATGGGCCAGGTCGGTCGTCTCGGTAAGGTCCTCGGACCGCGAAACCTCATGCCGAACCCCAAGACCGGAACGGTCACACCCGACCCGGCCAAAGCGGTCACGGAAATCAAGGGCGGAAAGATCGAGTTCCGCGTCGACAAGCACTCCAACGTTCACTTCATCGTGGGCAAGGCGTCTTTCTCGGCCGACCAACTCGGGGACAACTTCCGCGCCGCGGTGGACGAAGTACAGCGCCTGAAGCCATCCTCGGCAAAGGGTCGGTACATCCAAAAGGCGACGATTTCGACGACCTTCGGTCCCGGAATCCCGCTCGACATCAGCGCGCTCTAAGTTCGCACCTCACACAAACGCCTCGGCTTCGGTCGGGGCGTTTGTGCGTTATACATCTCAAACACTGTCGCTCCGTGCTAACCTTCTTATTAATCATGTTCATTACCTTCGATAGGAATTTCTCGTGACTGTCACCTCCACAATGACCCGGACACTGGGCCTTGCGATCGCACTGACTATCGGAGTTGTCCCCGCACTTCTCGTCACGTCGTCCTCCACCGCTGCAACGATCGGCGTGGGCGACATCACCGACGCAATGCGTTACGGATCGGACAACCGCGTCATCGGTGAGATTGCCCAGCAAATCAGGAATTCGGACGATAGTTCGCAATGGATCGAAGCTCCGTGGCCGATGAATTTTTTCGGTCGGAAATACGACGGGATTTGTGTCACGAGTAACGGAACCGTCAGCCCGGTTCAGTTGCCCGAGTCAGGTAGCCCCAGCTGCTCGAACGAATATGACGACACACTCGCCGAGCTTGCCGAGGATGCCGAGGCCCCGGTGATTGCGGCGTTCTCCAACGATAACAACCTGGGCCGCACGGTCCGTGAAGCGGAAAACACCATTACCGGGTTCCAGGTCGCTGGAGACCCGAGCACGACTGACTCCGTCGTGACAATTACGACCGCCTCAGCACACGGTCTAACCACGGGAAACACTCGCTCGATTTATGTCGTTGATCCGCTGTTCGACAACGGAAACACCGAGGACAACCGGACGGACGAATACTGGTACGAGGACGTTTCCATTACGGTGGTGGACACCACAACCTTTACATTCTCGGGGGATGTCGCTTCTGTTCCTGGCGATGATGAGATCACCCCCACCTATCCTGCGGCGGTGAAGAACGCCACGGTCTCGGTCAATTACGGCGTGCAATGGGACGATTCCGACCCCAGCCTTAACGACACGGACGATGGCATTGGTGTTATCAACACTGTGTACATCGGCGAGACAACAATCGATGGACGTGACGCGTGGGTGTACACCAACTACCGTTCGGTTACGCACGAAGAGAACAATCCCAAGGTGTTGACCAACACCTTCCAAATCGTTTTGATCAAGCGCACGACGTTTGGCGGGGAAACCCGCGGTTACGATTTCGACATCGAATACAACTACGGTTCGGTCAAAGATGGTGACGACGGGTATTCAGTCGAGGGTGGCTCCTGTGACGACATGAGCTCCGGTTGTCGAACCGGAGTGGGCCTCGTTGACTGGGACCCTATTAGTGAAGTCGCCAACGTGTACGAACTTTTCGGCTCCACTCCCGGCCGCGACCTCGTCGACGGGCACACGACATCAATGACGGGTAACCGGCTCAACTCGACCATCAACGGTCGCTACACGTTCCGAATGGTCGGCGGTGCGGTGCAACAGTTTGCTGTGCCAGTTATGGACGGAACGGGAACCACCGAAGACCGACCGGAACCCGAGGACCCGCTCGCACCGGTCCCAGAGCAGCAGACACAAAACGCTGGTGACAGCGCGCTCACTGTCAACGGTGTGACAACTCCAATCGTTGTTGACCCGAACGCTTCGGACGATGGAATTGTGGGAACTGCTGGCGATTTGACATTTGAAATGGCCGGGCTTGACCCGGAGGGCCTTCCGCTCCCGCTTGACTCGGACGGAAACCTCATCCTCAACGCTGACGGACTCGTCGATACGGGCGGAGAAGGATTTGCGGCGGACGCGCCGGTAAAGGTCTACCTCTTCTCGGACCCGACCTTCCTGGGAACTCTGTTCACGGACCCAACCGGGACGTTCTCGGGGATGCTTCAGATACCGGCAGGGATTGACCCCGGTGTGCACAACCTCCAGGTGGTCGGCTATGACCCCGACGGAAACGTGCTTGTTTTCACCGTCGGTGTGGTTGTTCCCGGTTCGGGGGGCACGGACGGTTACGGCGGCGATGATTTGCTCGCGTCCACCGGAACGGAATTAACCGGCACGCTGACAGCCAGTGGGCTCGCTCTGCTCGTGTTGGGTGGGATCATGATCGCCCGCAAGCGCGTGGCAGCGTCCAGCCGCTAGTATCGGTTTTTCACGAACGCCTCGGCTTCGGTCGGGGCGTTTGTGTCTGCTCTCACGTGCGCCATAGGCTCTGTTGGGTGAATTCATAGAAAAGTCGCCAGAATGGAAATGTGAACAAAGACACCGTTGCTCTGGTGAAACCGGACGGGAACCCCGTCCGCGCACTCGTGGTGGACGACGAACAGTCAATCTCGGAACTTGTGTCGATGGCACTGCGCTACGAGAAATTTGACGTTCGAACTGCCGCGAGCGGTCAGTCGGCTGTCGCCCAGGCGAAAGAGTTCCAACCGGACATCATCGTCTTGGACATCATGCTGCCCGACTTTGACGGGCTCGAGGTGATGCGACGTATCCGCGTGGATAACGCCGATGTTCCCGTGTTGTTCCTCACGGCAAAGGACTCGGTTGTCGACCGCGTCGTCGGACTCACCGCTGGCGGGGACGATTACGTCACCAAGCCCTTTTCGGTGGAGGAACTTGTCGCGCGAATTCGCGGAATCGTTCGCCGTTCGCTCATGGCGACCGAAGTGCGGGAAGACCCCGAGATTTCCGTCGGCGATTTGGTTCTCAACGAAGAGACCTACGAGGTCTTTCGCGGAGCCACGCGGGTTGACCTGACCGCAACCGAGTTCGAACTTCTGCGATACCTCATGCGCAACCCCAAGCGGGTGTTGTCGAAATCGCAGATTCTTGATCGGGTCTGGTCCTACGACTTCGGGGGGCGTTCGTCAATTGTCGAGATCTACATCTCGTACCTGCGAAAGAAAATCGACACCCTCGGACCCTCGATGATTCACACGGTTCGCGGCGTCGGATACGTCCTGCGACCAGCGGAGTAGCTGGTGTTTGACCGCTGGCCGTTGCGCAAACGCCTGATCGTCTCCAGCGCTGCTTTGACGGCTGTCGCCGGCATACTCATCGGCGGGGCGACGATGGTGGGAATTCGGGCTTACCTGATTGGCCAGCTCGACGAGGAATTGGTTTCCGCGGCGCAGCGTTTCAATTCACCCGGCCAAGGTCGAGGAGAGTTCGATGATCGTCTCACGGGTCCGGGAACGGCGGTGGGGACAGTGCTCGCGGCAATCGGCGCGGACGGTCAGGTGTCGGCGATTTATCTTGACGACCGGGCGGCGCCGCAAGCGTTCACGGCAGCGCAATTGACCGACATTCCCACCTCGGGGTGGGGAACCGGGATCCGCGATGTGCGAGTCAGGGATGCCGGTGCGTACCGCATGGCGTCCGTCGGGACCTCACAGGGGTCGACAATCGTTATGGGTTTGTCCACTCGTGCGATCAACAGCGTCATCGGGCGGATCGGAACGTTTCTGGGCGTTCTCGTTTTTGGGATCGTCGTCATTGTTGTTCTCGCGGGGCGAAAAAGTGTCGACATCGCACTTCGTCCGCTCGAGCGGGTTCGGGAAACCGCACAGCGCGTCTCGGGTCTCAACCTCGCGGTCGGTGATGACACCCTTTCGGAACGCGTGACCATCGATCAGCCGGACACTGAGGTCGGACAGTTGGGGCAAGCGTTCAACCACATGCTCGACAACGTCGACGAGGCACTGACCGCTCGTCGAGAAAGCGAAGCGAAGGTTCGACAGTTTGTCGCCGACGCTAGTCACGAACTTCGCACGCCACTCACGGCAATTCGCGGCTATTCCGAACTCACGCGGCGTCAGAACATGGACATGAGCCCCGACCTTCGCCATTCGCTCGATCGAATCGAATCTGAATCCATTCGGATGACGGCTCTCGTGGAAGACCTTCTCTTGTTGGCGAGACTGGACGAGGGGCTGGATTTCGACCTCACTCCAATCGATGTCGCCAAACTCGCCAAGGACGCTGTCAACGACGCCCGGGTTGCGTCGCCCGAACACACATGGACCGTGAAATCAGCACGCGGTGCCACGATTCTGGCGGACCGCAACCGTTTCTACCAGGTCCTCGTGAACCTTCTCGCAAACGCACGCACGCACACCCCGCCCGGCACTGTTGTCACAACGACGGTCGCGACAACGGACGACAGCGTCGTGATCACCGTTGCTGATAACGGACCAGGAATTCCCGAAGAAATTCGCGAGTCATTGTTCGAGCGTTTTGTTCGCGCGGACACCTCGCGGACCCGTGCGACGGGCTCAACAGGACTGGGACTCGCCATTGTTCAGGGAATTGTTCGCGCGCTGAAAGGGACGATTGTTGTCGAAAGCGAGCCGGGTGATACCCGATTCATCGTCACGATTCCCCGACGCGGCTAGAGACTTTCGGACTTGGCCTCGTGACTTATTGGGAAGTCACAACCAAAACCGTCCATCACTCGCAAACCGTCTCCGTCGTGGGAGATCAAATGGAAAACTAAATCAATTCGACAGCCCAATCCCAGATGGATGGAACCAGTTTGAACAAACTTGAGATCCGCCTTCGCACCCTCAGAACCTTGGACGCGCAACGTGATCTCCCCAAAATCTAAATTCGTGATTTCATCATCGGTGTGGCCGTGAATGAGGACTTTGCTCTGTTGAATCTCGATATAGAGAATCTGCATCTTGCTCGATTCACTCAGGCGCGCAGTGCAATCAATTATGAAGATATCCGAATGCAACACTTAGTAGGCCGTTTCCCAGGCGTCGACCGACATCAAAATGGTCGTCGATGTTGGACGTGAAAGAGTTGCAACTTCATGCCATCTCGTTCCTGGTACTGGACAAAATGAAATGGTTGACGTCGATAAATAGGTGGTGCTATAGCCGCTAACAGCCGTGCAATCCTGCCAGGCGCTTGGAGCGCCCGAGACGGGCTCACGCCGATAGATGCAAGAGATCCGATAATTTCCACGGACCAATGAATTCGCAGAGGCACTAACGTAAAGCACTCCGCTCGAGGGCTTATAGGTAAGCCATGCGTTCAGGTTCCCCGGAATTCGCAGTTGGGCGGCCCTTGGTGACGCAGAACTGCATCGAGCTGAAATCACTGCAAGGTGGAGAGCGATCCTATCCGGAGCGAGCCGTTCACCATTAGTGTCGTGAAGAGACAACTCATGGCCATCGCAAACCGCCACCACGGAAATGTCGCTAACCGAGAGGGTTTGAGGATCGAGAGCTTCCATGGCCTGAACCTGTGTGTTTGTTCCCGATGTCAAAAGAAGAAATGAGGTTGCGATGGAGAGAAAAGTTTTCTTCACCTAAACATGGTATCCGAACGACATCGGTGAGCCGGGTGATACCCGATTCATCGTCACGATTCCCCGTGCACCAGGTACGTGATTTGCACAGAGGTCGTTTGGCGAGGTAGTCTGGTGAAACCGAAGACCGCTGGTTTTCTTGGATTCACGTTCAAGATCGAAGTCTCACCCCGGTGAGGACCCGCGCAGGCGAATGAAGTTCCCCAGCGAAAGCTGTTTGACTCCGTGCGTGTGCGCCGGAGTTTTTTCATTTCCCGCGGTCGTCGGATCATCCAAACACAAGGAGCACCATGGCGAACAAGGAAGCAACAATCGCCGAGATTTCGGAAGCAATCCGAAACTCGAGCGGTGTACTGCTCACCGAGTACCGCGGACTCACGGTCGCACAGCTGAAAGAGCTGCGCGGAAATCTCCGTGCGAACGCGTCGTACGCCGTGGTGAAGAACACGCTGGCCAAGCGGGCGTTCAACGCGGAAGGCATCAGCACTTTTGACGCCGAACTCGTTGGACCGACCGCCATCGCTTTCGTTCACGGTGACACCGTCACCGCTGCGAAAGCCCTGCGTGACTTTGCCAAGGCAAACACTGCCCTCGTCCTGAAGGGTGGCTATTTCGATGGCGCACCCCTCACCGCGGACGAAGTCAACAAACTCGCCGATCTGGAATCCCGAGAGGTCCTGCTTGCCAAGCTCGCAGGCGCCATCAAGGCTTCACTGTTCGGCGCTGCATACATGTTCAACGCACCGCTTGCGAAGGCCGTTCGCGCGGTCGACGCATTGCGTCAGAAGCAGGAGAACGCGTAACTAGCGCGTTTTCGACAAACCAAACAACAAGGAGACAATCATGGCTAAGCTCAGCGCGGATGCCCTCATTGAGGCATTCAAGGAGCTCTCGCTCATCGAACTCTCGGACTTCGTCAAGAAGTTCGAAGAGGTATTCGACGTAACCGCCGCGGCACCCGTTGCCGTCGCCGCTGCACCCGCAGCCGGTGGCGCTGCTGGTGGCGGCGAAGCCGCCGAAGAGAAGGACTCGTTTGACGTTGTCCTCGAATCGTCCGGCGACAAGAAGATCCAGGTCATCAAGGAGGTCCGTGCACTCACGAACCTCGGCCTCGGAGAAGCTAAGGCCCTCGTTGATGGCGCACCCGCGACCATCCTCGAAGGTGTCGGCAAAGAAGCAGCGGAAAAGGCCAAGGCAACCATCGAGGAAGCCGGCGGAACCGTCACGCTCAAGTAGGTTTCGACCTACCCTTTCGGGGCGTCACCTTCGGGTGGCGTCCCGATTTTTATGCGCGGACGACGTGTCGTTGGCCGGTTAGGCGCGACCGACCTGTTGCCAAGAGGACACGGCAACAAACCCGACCTTTTCGTACAACGCCAGGGCTCCGGTGTCGTTTCCGGTGTCGACGGACAACTCGAGTTGCTCGTAGCCCTTGGTGGCCGAGTGCGCGCACGCAAGCCGCAGAAGGTACTCGCCAAGACCCCTACCGCGATGGGATGACGCGACCCCGAGGTGATTCACAAATCCGAAGTTGTCTTCGACGAGTTCGTCCGAGCATTCGACGTACCCGACGGCATTGTCGTTGTCATCGAGCAGAACGAAGTTCCCCGCGACATCGAGACCGACGATGTCGATGACGAGTTTCTTCCAATCGTCGAACGGTCGCGCCACGAATCCGAAGTGTCCGCTAAACGCATCCAAATGAAGTTCGTGCCAACGGCGCAGTTCGTCCTCGGAATTCACGTCTACGACGGACAGGCGGAATCCGTCGGGCACCTCGGGCGTTGGACGATCCACGAGAGGAGCCCGCATGAGCCAATAGGTGCGAATCGGCGTGAATCCGTGCCGAGCCCAGGCCGCGATTAGACGTGCGTCCTTCGTGTTGACACCAGGCAACGGCTTCCAATCAGCGAAATCGCGGTCGAGCACCGACACGGCGAAGTCAACCGCTTCGTCGACCACGGCCTCGTCGGCGTACACGTCGGTATACAGCGTCTTCTTGATCGAATCAGGGTTCATCCCCAGGAACGCCGACATCGTCCCATCCTCTTCTTCCCACACAAAAGATTCGGTTGGGTCAATCAAACCCTTGATCAATTGACCAGCCATGTCGACGCTGGTGGTGCCGGCCTCGTCGTCAAACGCCTTTTCATGTTTGGTAACGAGTTTGGCGATTTCGGCCGCATCGCTTTCGACCGCGGGGCGACGGGTTGCCACTTACTTTGGTTCCATTTCGCGCATGCCCCACGGCTGGCCGTATCCGCCCTCGGATTCGGCGGCGGCCATGAGGTCGAGGAACGGAACCGCGTCGAACGCTTCGGGACCAAGGACTCCGGAACCAGACCATTTCCCTGTCGCAAGCAACTCGAGAGCAATCACGGGGTTGAGGGCGGTCTGCCACACAACGCACTGGCTGTCGTATTCGGCCATCGTCCACTCGTTGTCGGACACGTGATAGATGTACACCTCGCGCGGGTTTCCGTCCTTACCCTTTCCGGTAACCCACACCCCGGCGCATGTCTTGCCTTTCATGCGTGGGCCGATGGTAGCGGGATCCGGCAAGGCCGCGGCGACCACATCGCGCGGCGACACCTCGACCGGGCCGTTGGCGCTGCGGACTCGGATCGGCTCGTTCGAATCGAGGTGAAGGTTATGCAGGGTCTTCAGAACCCCGATGAATTCATCACCCAGACCGTACTTGAAGGTGACACGCTTGGCAGGAAACCAACGCGGCATCATCAGGACTTCTTCGTGTTCGACGTTCACACACTCGACCGGCCCGATTCCTTCGGGGAAATCGAACACCTCGGGTTCGCTAAACGGCGGGGTCGTGAACCACCCGCGGTCCTTCTCCCAGATCACCGGAGGGTTCAGGCACTCTTCGATGGTGGTCCAGATACTGAAGCTTGGCGCGAAAATCTCGTTTCCCTCGTCGTCGAACACGACGAGATTCGCGCCGTCACGGGTGCCGAGTTCATCGACGTCGCTGAACAAGTGATCGACCGCGTACCGAGCGAAGACGTTGGACATTCCGGGTTCAACACCAATCCCGACCAACGCCAACTGGTTGTCCTTTTCCCACTCGTCAGAAACGGCAAACTGTTCGTCGCCCAGTTTGACGCCCGTTTCGCTGTAGGGGTTCGTCGGGTGTGGGTGCGACAGGCTCATCGCCATGTCGAGATAGTTCGCTCCGGCGGCCTTCGCACCGGCGAAAATCGCCTGCACAAATTTGGGCTCGACCGCGTTCATCACGTGAGTCGCGGAATGCTTACGCGCGACATCGGCGACAACCTCGGGTTTGGACGCGTCGATCTGGTCAGCGGCGAACCGTGACGCAACGTCCTCGCCGTGTTTGGTACGAATCCATTCAATGGTTCGTTCGGCCCGCGACTTGTCGTAGTCGGTGACGATGATGGTTTCGTAGAAAGAGCGGCGAGCGGCGATTTTGGCGATCGCGTCGCCCACCCCTCCGGCGCCGACAAGGAGAATTCGCATAGTACGAGGTTACCGCCTCGAGCGGTTGACGAGGCGGTACGCGCCCTTCAGCGAACGGTATGCTGGTGAAGTTGCCTCGGCAACGCAGGAGAATTCGCCTAGTGGCCTATGGCGCCAGCTTGGAAAGTTGGTTGGGTGCAAGCCCTCGGGGGTTCGAATCCCCCATTCTCCGCCAGCAACTCCCTTGATTTAGAGCCTAACTAGAGGCGTTTATCGAGGGAGTTTTTGCTTTTTGTGCAAGTTTTTGTGCAGTCAGCTATTACTAGCTAGAAGTCGATTGCCGCGACGACTTCTCCATCCATCATTTGGCCGGTTTCTTTGAAGCCGAGCTTTCGATAGAAACCCGAAGGGTTGTTTTGCTGTGGCTTCCAACTCACCAGGACGCGTCGAATGTCCATGCTCAGATACCGGTCTAAAGCTTGGTTTACGGCGAACGTTCCAACTCCAAAACCTTGATGATTCTTATCTACC